>CAYHRZ010000044.1:11784-17918 GCA_964359125.1 uncultured Klebsiella sp.
GGCCAGGTGGTCATCGGGTCGGACTAACCGTGTGCCGCCTTTGGCCCCGAGCAGTCCGCGGTTCGAATCTCGTTCTCGGTTGGCGCTTCCCCCAAGTCGCACCCACGAAGAGGCCCGGTTCAACCGAAGCTGAACCGGGCCCGTTGATGGTAGTCCTAACGGGACGATTTCGGAACTTTCTGCGGGAGAATGGGGAGGTGGTCAGCGAGATGGTACAGGAGGGGTATGGGCGATGAACCAATACTTTCCGTGGTGTCCGGAGCGATTCACCGCCACGACTTGCCCCGACCGAGGGTCGGTGATATCATTTTGCTATGCAAGCAATTCACATTCGAGGCGTCCCAGATCACGTCGTGGCAGCCCTCAAGCGCCGCGCCAAGGCCCATCACCGCTCCCTTCAGGGGGAGGTGCTCGCGGCGCTTGAAGAAGCTGCGCTTCGGGCGCCTCCCGCTGCGCCGCCGCCCGCGCTGCGCCTCGCCTTCTCCGATGCCACGCCTGCAGGCTCCTGGTCCCGTGACGAGATCTACGACGACGATGCCCGTTGATCGTTTCGTCGACACCAATGTCCTGCTTACAGCGACCGCGACGGCCCGTCCTGGGCACGAATCCGCCCTCACGCTCCTGCAAGCCGGGTTCGCCGAGCGCTCCCTGTACCTCTCCGGCCAGGTGCTCCGCGAGTACATAGTTGTCGCGACCCGACCGGAGGCCGTGAACGGCCTGGGGTTGGCGGCAGATCGTGCCATCGACAACGCCCGACAGTTCCACGATGGAGCCAATTTCCTCGCGGAGGACGGAGCCGTCCGGGACGCGCTCTTCCACCTCCTCGAGACCGTTCCGTGCTCTGGGAAGCAGGTGCACGATGCGAACATCGCCGCGACGATGATGGCTCACGGGATCGGCGTGCTCGTCACCCTCAACCCCCGGGACTTCGAGCGCTTCGCGCCGTCCATCCAAGTCGCGGGACTCGACGCGAAAATCCCACCAAAACCGTAGCTTTGATAGGTCTTATTGGTAGTCCTAACGGGACGGTTTTGGAACTGGTTCCGGGAGAACGGTGAGGCGGCGAAGGAGATGGTGAGGGAGGGTCATGGGTGGCGAAGCGGCACTTGTAGGCCGGATGCCATTCACCTCGGCGGTGACCGGGGCGCCCGGCCACGCTGAGGTGCTTCGCCCGCCCGGGTCTTTGGCCTCCTCGTAATACGAGCGTATGATCATCCCATGGAACGACTCTCCCTCTCCTTCCCCGAGGACCTCGCCGTTCGCATCCGAGACGCGGCTCTCGCTGACGGCGCCAGCATTTCAGCGTCGCTGGCCCAGGCCGCCGAGTCGCAGTTGTTGTTGCGGAACGCGAGCAAGGCCATCGCCGCATGGGAGCGAGACCACGGAGAGATCACCGAGGCCGAGCTGGCCGCGGTGGAGCGCGCATGGCGGGAGTGACCCTGGACACCGGTGCGCTCGTCGCGGCCGAGCGGAACGACCGCCGCTTCTGGGTCTGGTGGAAGGGGCAGACCTCACGGGGCGTGGTCGCCACGGTCCCGTCGCCGGTCGTCGCCGAGGCTTGGCGGGGAGCGCGCGACGCACGCATTGCAATGGTGCTTGGAGGGTGCCGGGAGGAGGCGATGGACCCTGCCGCGTCGCGCCGAACGGGCGAACTCTGCGCTGCCGGAGCCCGCCTTCCAGATCAAGGGGGCCAAGCGGCGATTCGGGCGCACATGAAGTCGAGGCCACAACTTGTCTGGAAGCAACCGGTCAAAACCTCTGCGCCGAGGTCCTAGCGGCCGCGACCCGTACGGCAACCCGCACACGGATACGTCGCGGACAGCGAATCGCCCCGTAGAACTTACATTCTACGGGGCGAATGTGGTAGTCCCAAGGGGATTCGAACCCCTGTCTATGCCGTGAAAGGGCAATGTCCTAGGCCTCTAGACGATGGGACCACGGGAATTGTTGATGGTTGAGGCGCTAGGGGTCGAACCTAGAGTCTTCAGGGCCAGAACCTGACGTGTTGCCGATTACACTACGCCTCAGCGTGGCGAGCCGCCTTCTAGTCGCGCGCGGCGGAGGCGTCAAGGGGCGGCCGCGCGGCTAGCGATCCCAGCAGGCGCGCAGGCGCCGCAGCGAGGCCTCCCGGCCGAGGACGTGCAGCGACTGCCAGATGCCCGGGCCCACCTTCTGGCCGGACAGCGCCACGCGCATCGGCTGGGCGAGCTTGCCGAGTTTTACGCCCTGGGCCTCGCAGAAGGCCTTGCCGGCCCCTTCGAGGGCGGCCTCCGTCCAGTCGACGACGCCCGCCAGCGCCTCCGCCGACGCCCGCACGAGGTCCTGGCTGGGGGCGAGGATGTCGGTGACGGCGTCGTCGTCGACCACCACGCGGTCGTCGTCCACGAACATGAACACCATCGCGTCGGCCAACTGGGCCAGCGTCTGCGCCCGCTCGCGCAAGGCCACCACCGCGTCGACCAGTCGTTCGTTGGCGACCACGCCGCGCTCGTCGAGGAAGGGGATGACGTCGCGAGCGATCCGCTCCGCGGGGAGCGTCTTGAGCCAGTACGCGTTCACCGACAACAGCTTGGTGGCGTCCCACTTCGACGGCCCGGAGCCGATGCCGTCGATGTCGAAACACGAGAGCATCGTGGCCCGGTCGAAGAGTTCCATGTCGCCGTGCGACCATCCGAGTCGCGACAGGTAGTTGGACAGTCCCTCGGGGAGGAACCCCTTGGCGCGGTAGTCGCCCACCGCCACGTCGCCGTGGCGCTTGGACATCTTCCGGCCTTGTTCGTCGAGAATCAACGGCACGTGCCCGAACTGCGGGGGCGTGGCGCCCATCGCCCGGTACACGAGCAACTGCTTGGGCGTGTTGTTGAGGTGCTCGTCGCCCCGCAGCACGTGGCTGATCTGCATGGCCACGTCGTCGCATACCACCACGAAGTTGTAGGTGGGCACGCCGTCGGTGCGGACCAGGATGAAGTCGTCGAGCTCGCTCGACGAGAACACCACGTCGCCCTTCACGAGGTCGTGGACCACCACGTCGTCGGCCAGGGGGACCCGCAGGCGGACGACGTGGGGGCCACAGTCCGGGCCGAGCTGCTTGTCGCGGCAAGCACCGTCGTAGCGCGACTTCTGCTTGTTGGCCTCTTGCTCGGCGCGCAGCGCGTCGAGTCGCTCCACGGTGCAGGTGCAGCGGTAGGCGGTGCCCCGGTCGAGCAGGTCGCGGGCCACGGCCGCGTAGGTGGGGAACCGCTCGGACTGCCGGTACGGCCCGAACGGTCCGCCGGCGCCCGGGCCCTCGTCCCAGTCCAGGCCGAGCCACCGCAGGCTGTCGTAGATCGCGGTGACCGCCTCCTCGCGGTTGCGGTCCTCGTCGGTGTCTTCGATGCGGAGCACGAAGGTGCCGCCGTGTTTCCGGGCGTAGAGCCACGAGAACATGGCCGTGCGGGCGCCGCCGATGTGGAGGTAGCCGGTGGGGCTGGGGGCAAAGCGGGTGCGGACAGTAGCCATGGCAGCCGGTGACTACCCGCTTCGCCGCCTGCGCGCCGCCTACACCGTCTCCGGGTGGGCGCAGGCGCGGTCGCAGCGACGGATGGCCTCGCGGTGCGCGACGAGGTCCGGGGGGAAGGCGCGCGCCGTCCCCGCCTTGAAGGGGCAACTGCCGATGCTGCCGTCGGGGTTGACGATCACGCGTCGCTGAGCGACCGGGCAGTGGCCGCCCTGCCGGCGTTGGCCCGGCGCGCCGTCGGGGCCCAGCCAGGGCGCCGAGCGCACCGTGGCGTCGACCCCCAGCGCCCGGGCCCGCGCCACCAGCTCGGGCGACGGGTCCGCCATCCCGACGAGGTTCAGTCGCACCGAGAGTTGCCCGGCGCGGACGTGGCGAGCGCCGACCAGCGCCCGGGCGGCAGCCTCCGCCTCGGCGTCGAGACCGTGAATGACCAACTCGCAGGTCGCCATGCCACGGTCCAGCAGTTCGGTCGCGCGCGCCTCGGTGAGTCCCGCCGGGCCGGTGCGCACGGTCGTCGGCATCTCCAGGCGGTGGCAGAAGCGCACGAGGTCCGGCAGGTCGGCGTGCCCGGCGCGAGCGATCACCCGCGCGGGCATCGGTCCGGCCCACATCACGACCCCCGCGACCAGCTCCTGCCAGCCGTCGATGTCGAGGGTGCCCGCCGGGACCGCGCCGGGGCCGTCGAGATCGTCCATGCGCAGGTCGATCCGACTCGGGCGCTCGCTGCCGGGCACCCGCGCCCTGAGAGTGGATCGGGCACGGATGCGTAGCGACTCGAGCAGCTTCACGGCCCGCGCCCGTATCTCGCCCGACCCGATCGGGGCGCGGCCGGGCGACGGCTTTGGTGATAGAGGCGGGGCCGTGCGCTGGATCGTCGCGATCATCGGGGTGCTGGCGCTCGCCTGCGGGAGCAGCCCGGAGGCCGACGACGCCGCTGCCTACGTCGCCGCCGTCGAGCCCGCGCTACGCGATAATGCGCGGCTTGCCCAGCGTTTTCTCACCGATGCGTCACTGGTGAAGCGAGGCACGACCGACGGCGGGAAGCTCGCGGAGGAGCTTGCCCGCGACCTGGCGCCCGAGGCCTCGGCGCTGGCGAAGGCGGTGGCCGAGGTGCATCCCGACACCCCCGCCCTGTCCGACACGCACGCGACCCTGGTGAAAGCTTGGACCGATCGCTCGGCGGCCTACGGCGCGATGAGCGACGCCTGGGCGGCGGGGGATCTCGCGGCCTGGGACGCGGCGGTGAAGAAGAACACCCAGTCGAAGATCGACGAGGAACGCTACTTCACCGAGGTGAACCGCTACTTGGCGGCCTACGAGCTGCGGCTGGAGCAGTACCCGGAGTGAGCGGAGGATGGGCCCGGGTCGCCCGCCCCAGCAGCCGCGAGTTGACGCCGGGCGGTGCACGGGGTAACCGCCGCGCTTCCCGCTCTCTGGCATTCGGAGTTCGACGTGAACGTCGCCCTCACCGACATCCCGTCCCGTGGTCTGGTCGTCGCCCTGGCCCCGATGCCCTGGGCACGGCGGGCTGCTGCCGAGGGCCTCGGCGGTGAACTGCGCGCGTTCGACGGTGGTCTCACCGTCACCCGGCACGGGGTTCACGTCGCCGTGCGCGGCGAGATCAGCGCGACGGCCGAGGTTGCCTGTGACCGCTGTGCTGAGCCGCTGGTGGTCAGCGTTGGCGGCGACGTCAGCTGCGTGTACTCCCCGCTCTCGGCCTTGCCCGAGCGTGACGACGACGAGGACGGGCTGCCCCGGCCGCCGGTCGAACTCCCCTTCGAGGTGACCGACGTCGGCGAGTACAGCGGGGACCGCTTCGACCTCGGCGACGTGGTGCGCGAGTGGTTCCTGGTGGTGCGCCCGCCGCGCCTGGTTTGCGCCGACGTCGACCCCGACGCCGACTCCGCCTGCCTCGAACGATTTCGCCTGGGGGCCGGCCCTCTCGCCCAGCCGATTGTTGACCCCCGACTCTCGATTCTCTCCAAACTCTCCGTCAAGGACTAAGTCATGGCCGTTCCCAAGAAGCGCATGTCCCGTTCACAGCGCGACCAGCGCCGCGCGCACGACGCGCTCAAGCTCACCGCGGCCGTGGAGGCCTGCCCCGACTGTTCCGCGCCCAAGCTGCGCCACCACGTGTGCGGCGCCTGCGGGAGCTACCGGGGCACCAAGGTGTTTGCCGATAACGACGCCGCCGCCACGGGCTAGCCCTTGGCCGACCTTCGCCCAGTCGCCATCGACGTTTTCGGCGGCGACAAGGCGCCGGATGCCGTCCTCGAGGGCGCCGCGTTGGCACGCGACCAGGGCGTGCCCGTGGTGCTCGTGGGCGACGCCGAGCAACTCAAGGGACGCGTGCCCCGCGGGCTCGAGGTCGTGCACGCCCCGGGCATCGTGGCGATGGACGAGCCGGCCACGACCCCCCTGCGCAAGAAGCCCGACGCCAGCATCCGCCGCGTCTTCGAGCTGGTCCAGGAAGGGGTGGCGCAGGCCGCCGTGACGTGCGGCAACTCCGGCGCCGCGATGGCCGCCGCGGTACACGTTCTCGGGCTCTTGCCGGGTGTTGACCGCCCACCCCTGGCCACGGTCGTGCCCCGCCGCGACGGGGGACAACTGGTCCTGCTCGACCTCGGCGCCAACGTCG
>CAYHRZ010000045.1:0-17799 GCA_964359125.1 uncultured Klebsiella sp.
CCGCCACCCGGCGACAACGCGGCCCCCGCCAGCGCGGGGCCCCCGCCAGACCCGCCGCCGCCACCCCCACCACCGCCACCACCGCCACCAGGCGCACCGCCGGCGCCCGCACCCGGGCCACCGGGGCCACCGGGGCCCGCCTTGCCCTCCGCCTTGCCCTCGGGGCCCGCACCCTCCCCGCCGGGCGCTGCCTCGCCTTCCTTGGCCCCCTTCTCCAGCCCGGCCTCCTTGGCCGCCTTCTTTCCAGTCTCCTCCCCGGCCTTCTTGCCCGGGCCCTCCACGGCCTTGGCGCCCGGTCCGCTCCCACCACCCGGCGCGGCCGGGCCACCCGGGGCGGCGGGCCCCCCGGGGGCGGCCGGGCCACCGGGGCCGCCGCTTCCCGCCGGCGCGCCGGCGGGCGGCGCAGGTGGACCACCGTTGGCACCGTCGCCGCCGTCGTTCGGGGTAGACTTCTTGTCGCGACCCTCGACGTCCTGGGCCCTCGCCCCCTCGTCGCCACCGTCGCTGTCGTCGCGCGGGGAACCCCGAGGGGGCCCACCCCGGGGCGGCCCGCCCGCTGGGTTGTTGTTACCCGCCGGGGGCCCACCCGGACCGCCCGGGGGGCCGGCGGCGGTGACCCCGCTTCCGGCCTGCTCGGCGCCGTTCGCCGACAGTTCTTGGCCGGCCTCCTCTTCCTGGGCCTCCGCGGCCTGGCGACGCAACATCTCCTGCGCCGCCGCGTTTCCCCGGGCCCCGTTGACACCCCCCGGTCGACCCGAGCCCCGGCCTCCCTGGAGGGCTTGCGCGTTGCCCACCTGAGGTCCCTGTTGGACGTTGCTGGCCTGCTGATCACGAGTGTCGGCAGCTTGCGAGACGACGGGCTTGCGCGCGAGCACGGCCATGTGTACACCCGGGGGCACGAGGGGGCGGTCACAGGTTACGCGATTTGGCGTGTACTTGCACGTCGTAAGGGAGCAAATTCCGTGAGTCGACCCACCTCGCGCCGCATCCTGATGGCGGCGTTCAGCAAACCGGACCTCGCGCGGGCCCTGGCGGGGTTCCAGGCGCTCCAGGGCAAGGGGGGCTCGGCCGCCACCCTCGAGCTGCGGGCGCACCGTGATGGCTGGTTGGAGCTAAGTTTCCCGGCGTCGGCGCCCACCTGGGCCTTCCACAACCTCGGCGTGTGGCTGTCGGCGCGGCCCGAGGTGGCGACCCGGCCCCGGGTCGTGGTGCTGCACTCCGTGGGCGAGGGCGACTGGGACTACTGGCTCGTACCCGGCCCCGCCGACCACCTGCTCACCGGCGCCCGGGGCGACGGCACCCCGTTCCAGGTCGACGTGCCCCGCGGCACCACGCTCGACGACCCCGAGTACCGCCGCGCACCGATGGCCACGGAACTCGCCTTGACCACCCTCGGCGTGCCCCGGGCCCTGCAGCTGCGTTTGCCCGGCGGCGCGGAGGCCACGCTGCCGCTGGATCTCGACGCGCACGACGTCGCCTGGTCGATCTGCGAGCCGGGCACCCACCCGCCACCGCCGCCGGAAGTGCCCTCGGGGTGGGCCTGGGTGCGTCGATTCTGGACCGGGCGGTAGCCCCCTAGAGGCCTTCCATCGCCGCGATGCACTCCTCGGCGATCCGGGCCCGGAGTTGCTCCGACAGCCCCATCTCGTCGAACAGGGGCAAGGGGTCCGGCGCCTCCATGTCCGGCAAGTACTCCCCCGCCACTGAACGGGAGAGGTGCCAGCAAGCGGTCACCGCGGCGCGCATGGCCGCGTCCTGGGACGGTTCCCCCCGTCGAACATGGTGGTGGCTGCCCGCGAGGACCTGGACCATCGGTGGCAAGCCCCACCGCTGGGCCGCGAGTTGTCCGACGCGCTCGTGCTCCTTCGCGATGTCGGCCGCCGCCGCCTCGATGGCGGAGCCCAGGTGCCCGTCCGCTGCTTGCACGACGCGCCAGGCCATCACGAACTCGCCGAGGTTGTGCAACAACGCCGCCACGTACACGTCTTCCGGGCGTGCGAAACGCTGCCACTCGGCCAGACGCCGGGCGACCCGCGCGGTCAACGCCGCGTTGCGCCACATGCCATCGAAGAACTGCCGGGCGTCGGGGGAGGGTGCGGTGAACGTGCGGCGGAGGAGGCTCTCCAGCAAGAGGGCGAACACCTGCCGGTTCCCCAGGCGGACGCAAGCCTCGCGGATGCTGGTCACCAGTCGCGGCGAGCGGAAGTATGCGGAGTTCGCCACCTTCAGCACCGCCACCACCAGAGCCGGGTCCTTGACGACGAAGCGCTCCACGTCGTCGACCGGGCACTCGGGGCGGGCCATCAGGCCCTGGAGCTCCGGCAGCCCGGGGTCCAGCGGCGGGAGGGCCTCGTCGAGTTTGTTGGCGGCCGGGCTCGCGCCCGGGATGGCCGTGCCGTGCGCGCCCACGATCACGCCGCCCGACGGGCGCGCGGGGGCCGCGATCTGCGCCTTGGCGAGCAGGCCCGCGCCGGCGCGCCCGGCGAGGGCTGCGAGCACGCCCTCGGCGCCTGGCGGCATGGGGGGCCGACCGGGAGGCGGCGGTGGCGGCGCGGCGGCCGGCCGAGCGGCGGCGAGGGGGGTGGGCTGTGCGGGCGGCCTCCCGGGGGGCACACTCGGTGAAGTAGAAGTCGGGCGGCCACCGAGGTGACTCGACGGCCGGCGCTCCAGCGTGGGGCCGGCCTGCGACGTGGAGGCTGAGCGGCCATCGCTGGCGGGGCTCACGCTGTACCCGCCCGGCGGGGTGACGGTGAAGTCGCCCGAGGGTTCCACGGAGAACGAGGACTGCACCCGGGGCGGCGCGCCCCCGGAACCCCACTCCGGCGCAGGTACCGGGGGCTGAGCCGGGCCCCGGGGACTCGCCGCCACTGGCCCTCTCGCCCGGTCCACCGCGAGGACCAGGCCGTACGTGCCCTCGTGGGGCGGGACGAAGTCGACCGCGCCGGCACGGAGCACCTCTACCATCACGTCCGCCGGCGGCAGTGGGCCTACGACCACCACCGGGGCGCCGCGCCGCGCCGTCGCCACCCGCGACGGGAGCCCCGCCAAGTCATCCCCGCAGGCGATCAGCGTGACAATGGGCCGCACCTCGCGGGGCGCCACGGCGCCATCGTGTACGACCAGTTCGCTGCCGACGGCCGACAAGGCGCCGCCGAGGTCGTCGGGGAAGTCGCCCGCGGCGCCGAGGGCGAGGACGATAGGGGCGTCGGAAGGCGGCAACGGCGGGCTCCGGTCCGGGTGTACGTGCCCCGTATCACCCGCCGTCGGCGGTACACGGGGCAACAGGATCGCACGACTCACACCTGAACGGGTACACAGGTTGTGGTTACACCAGCGAGCGTGTACGCCGACCGTATCGAGGGCGAGGTTACCGGCTTCGTGTTCCGCGCCGACGACGGGGGCTACGCCGTGCTCCGCGTCCGCGCCGGGGCCGACGAGCACGTGGCCATCGGCGCGCTCGCCCACCTGCACGAGGGACAGCGCGTCGTGCTCACCGGGCAGTGGACCTCCGACCTGCGCTACGGTCGGCGGTTCAAGGCCGAGACGGCCCTCGCGGAGGAGCCGCGGACCCTCCATGGCCTCGAGAAGTACCTTGCCAGCGCCGTCGACGGCGTGGGCCCGGAGTTGGCGCGGCGAGTGGTCGACACCTTCGGCCTCGACGCCTTGCGGGTTTTGGAGGACCAGCCCGAGCGACTCGTCGAGGTGCCGGGCATCGGCGACAAGACCCGCGACCGCATCGTCGCGGCATGGGCGGGCGACAAGGTAGGTCGTGAGCTGGAGGTGCTCCTGCGGGGTCACGGACTAGGCACCGCCGTGATCCGCCGGGTGTTGTCCACCTTCGGCCGCGGCGCCGCCGACGTCGTCACCAGGCAACCCTACCGCCTCGTGAAGGTGCCCGGCATCGGCTTCCGCACGGCCGACGCCATCGCCCGGGGGAGCGGCGTCTCGCGCGACGACCCCGAGCGCGTCGCCGCCGCCATCGACTTTTCGCTGGCCACCGCCGAGGGCGACGGCAGTTGTTTTCTCCCGGAGGCGGCCCTGGTCGAGCGGTGCCACGCCTTCGACATCGACCGCACCGTGGCCCTCGCCGGGGTCGAATCCGGGGTGCTCGTGCGTCGCCTGGTCCGGCACTCCGCGGCCTGGGAGGCCGACCGACCGGTGTACCGCGCGGAGGTCGACGAGTTGGAAGCCCGCATCGCCCGCCGCGCACTGGCCCGGGTCCGGGCCTGCCCCCCGGCCGCCGTCGACGTGGCGAGCGCGGCGGGCGCCGTGGGGATCGAACTGGCGGCAGGGCAGAGCACGGCCCTGGCCACCGCCTTCTCGGCGGGCCTCACGGTGATCACCGGGGGCCCGGGGACGGGCAAGACCACCATCGTGAAGGTCCTGGCGGAGTTGGCCCGGCGCCTCGGCGAAACCTGGGCCTTCGCCTCCCCCACCGGCCGCGCGGCGCGCCGGCTGACGGAGGCTTGCGGCGAGGAGGGCAAGACCCTCCACCGGTTGCTGGAGTTCGGCAGCCGCGACGCCCAGTTCGGGCGCGACGAGGCCAACCCGCTGGAGGCCAGCGCGGTGGTGGTCGACGAGGCCTCGATGGTCGACGTCTACCTCTTCGACGCCCTGCTCTCGGCGTTGCCTCGGGGCGCCCGCCTCGTCCTGGTCGGCGACGTGGACCAGTTGCCGAGCGTGGGGCCGGGACAGGTCCTCCGCGACCTCATCGAGTCCGGCGTGGTGCCGGTGGCGCGTCTCACCGAGGTGTACCGGCAGGCGGCCGAGAGCGCGATTGTCCGCAACGCCCACCGCGTGCTCGCGGGCGAAGTGCCGGTGTCGGCCGAACGCGAGGTGGGCAGTCGCGACTGCTTCGTCATCGACCGCGACGACGCCGAGGAACTCGCGCGCACGCTGGTCACCGTCGTCACCGAGCGCCTCCCCCGCCTGGGCTTCGACCCGCGTCGCGACGTCCAGGTGCTCACGCCGATGCACGCGGGGGCCGTGGGAACCACCGCGCTGAACCGCCGCCTGGGCGAGGCCCTGAACCCCGAGGGGGAGGCCATCACCCGCGGCAACAAGCAGTTCCGGGTGGGGGACCGGGTGATCCAAACGAAGAACGACTACGACGCCGACGTCTTCAACGGCGACGTGGGCACGGTGCGCGCGGTGTCACCCGCGGGGATGACCGTCGACTTCGAGGGCCGCGAGGTCGCCGTGTCCGCCGACGACCTCGACCGCGTCGAACTCGCCTGGGCCATCAGCATCCACAAGTCGCAGGGCAGCGAGTACCCGGCGGTGGTGGTGGCGATGCACACCGGCCACTTCGTGATGCTCAGGCGAAACCTGCTCTACACCGCCCTCACCCGCGCCCGGAGGTTGGCCTGCCTCGTCGTGAGCCCAAGGGCGCTCCGGATGGCCGTCACCCGCACCGGGGTTGACGATCGACACACGGGGCTCGCCCGCCGCCTGCGATATGGTGCCGGCCTCGCGGACGCCTGAATGCTCATCCTCGCTTCGCTCGCCCTCGCGCTCGACACCAAGAAGGTGCCCACCCAGGACATCTTCCTCGACGACGGGCAGACCAAGACCTACGAGTCCACCGTCGAGTTCGCCGTCGTGGGTAGCACCCGCGACGGCCTCCCGGAGGAACGGGCGAGCAAGCGGGTGAGCACGCCCAAGGTCCAGGCCCAGGTCGCCGCCGACATCTCCGCGGCCATCCAGGAGGGCAAGGTCGAGTTCCTCGTCCTGGGAGGCGACGTGGTCACCGCGTCGACGGTGGCGGGTTGGAAGAGCTTCACCAAGAGCTGGGTCGAGGTGATCAGCGGCAGCGAGCCGCCCGAGGGCGGGAAACTCCGCACGCGCGTCCTGCCGGTCCCCGGCGCCCGGGAGGTGGCGGGCGACGACCGCTACTTCGGCTTCGGCGCTGCATTCCCGGGGGTCGGGGCCGACATCGGGTACAACCGGGTGGGCACCTGGTACCACGTGGACCTCGCCGTGGGCGGGCACACGTGGCGACTGTTGTTCGTCGACAGCAACAAGGCGTCGCTGGGCTCGCGGTGGGACGAGCAGACCGCCTACATCGAGAAAGTCCTGGTGGAAGAGGAGTACGAGTCGCTGGTCGTGTTCATGCACCACCCCCTGTTGACGCTCGCGCCGGGGCAGGCGGCGAATGCGGGCGAGGCGCCCGAGGAACTGCTCGCGTTCATCGACGGCAACACCAAGGTAGGGGCGCTCCGGGCGGTTTTCGCGGGCGCGCCCCACGCCACCGAGGTGTTCCAGCCGAGGGGCAAGTTCGGCGAGCTCTACGTCAACGCCGGCGGCGGCGGCGCCCCGGCCGACAACACCGTGCGCTGGGGCCACGCCGAGGCGGCCGGCTTCCCCGACATCAAGCTCGAGACCACCTTCGACTTCGCGCTCTTGCGGGAGTTCGAGAAGCAAGCCGAGGCCCGGGCCTGCAGCCCGGTGGCGATGGAGCACGCGAAGAGCACCGACTCGTGGGCGGGCTTCCCCGGCGAGTACGAGGCCAGTTGTATGCCCACCCAGGGCTGGTGGAACGTGGCGCTGACCGGCGAGAAGTTGTCGGCCACCTTCCGCGTCGTGCAACCCGACGGGACCCTGCGCGGCATCTACACCGCCGACTACGCCGGCAAGAAACAGGGCTGGACGATCGGCAAGTGAGCCAGGACGGCGTCAGCGTTGTCCACATGGGTGAGTGGGTGGACCCCGCCACCCGGGGCGAGTTCGTCCGCCGGCTGGGCGAGGGGCTCGAGCAGCTAGGGTTCGTCTGTGTCACCGGCCACGGGGTGCCCGCCGAGTTGCTCGACGTCGCCTACGCCCAGGCCCGCCTGGTCTTCGCCCTGCCCCTGGCGACGAAGCAACGCTACGAGACCCCCGCGAACGGGCGCCAGCGGGGGTACACGAGCCGCGGCGTCGAGCACGCCATGGACACGATGGTCCCGGACCTGTAGGAGTTCTGGCACGTGGGCCGGGACCTCGGGGCCAGCCACCCCCTGCACCGCTCCGGGGAGCTACCCGCCAACCTCTTCCCCGGCGAGGCGCCCGGCTTCGAGTTGGCCATGCGCCGCCTGTTCCAGGAGTTGGAGGCCTTCGCCGGGCGCATCCTGCAGGCGCTGGAGCAGTACCTGGAGCTGGAGGCGGGCTACTTCGGCCACCTCACTCGCGACGGCAACTCCGTCCTCCGGGCGATCAACTACCCAGACCTCGGGGGCGAGTACGTGCCCGGCGCCGTGCGCGCCGCGCCCCACGAGGACATCAACCTCATGACGGTCCTGCCGAGTTCCACGCGCCCCGGCCTGGAAGTGATGAGCCGCGACGGCCGCTGGATCACGGTGGACCCGCCCGCCGACGTCATGATCTGCGACACGGGCGACATGATGGCCCTGCTCACCGCGAACCGCTTGCCGGCCACCACCCACCGGGTGGTGAACCCGCCTTCCCCCGACGGGGGGCGCCTCTCCATGCCCTTCTTCCTCCACCCGCACCCCGATGCGCTGCTCGCCCCGATGGTGCCCGGCTTCGCCCGCGCGGTGTCGGCCCGGGAGTTCTTCCGGGCCCGCCTGCGCGCGACGGGCGTGGCCTAGAACGACACTGGTTCGCTCCACACCCCCGTCTTTCTGCCGGCGAGGGCGCCGAGCATCTGCCGGCGGTACCAGCGCCACCCGTGGAACACCGGCGCGCCGAGGTCTCGGAGCGGCGCGAGCACCGGGTAGGACGACTGGAAGAAGGGCGTGAGCAGCCTGCTGGCCACGGAGTAGAAGCGCAGGTGGTCGCGACGCAGGTCGGAGTACACCGACAGGGGCTGCCCCCGCTCCAAGACCTCGGAGAGCACGTAGGCGTCGACCAGGGCGAGGTTCGCCCCCTGCCCCAGTTGGGGCGACATCGCGTGGGCGCAGTCGCCGATCCACGCCCGGCGGCCGGTGTGCCACCGGGGGGCAACGACGTCGAAGTACGGGGCGAAGACGACGTCGTTCGCGTCGCGGACGTCGTCCAGGGGCGCCTCCGGCAAGAGCGCGAGCACCTGCGCCTTCCACGCGTCGATACCCGCCCTGGCCCAGGCCTCGAAGGCGTCGACCCGGAGGCTCCAGAACAGCGACACCGTGCCGTCACCCGAGGGGAGCAGCCCCGCCATCTCGCGCGTGTCGCGGTAGCGCTGGTAGAGCGTGCCAGGGTGCACGTCGCTGCGGGCGACGACCCAGAGCGCCCCCCAAGGGTAGGCCCGCACCACCGCGCCCGGGGGACGGTGCACGGAGCGCGCCCCGCTGGCCACCACCACCCGGTCGTAGCGCGCGCGCACGCCGCCCGCCGCGACGACCCAGGCGCCGTCGTCGTCTTCCCCCGTCTCGACCACCTCGGTGCCCACGACCCGCCGGATTCGTTCCTCCTCCAGCACGGCCGACCACAACGCCGAGAACACCGCCCCGCGCTGGATACCGAGGCCGAACAGCCCCGGTTCGAGGTCTTCGTAGCGCAGGTCCAGCACCACCCGCCCCCGCTCGTTGAGCCCGTGGAGGTGGGCCACCCGTTGGCCTCGCGCCTCCACCGACTGCCACAGCCCGAGCCGTCGTAAGACCTCCATGCCGGTCGGCTGCACCAGGATGCCCGCGCCCACCGGCTGAGGGTCCTCCACCCGCTCGTAGAGCCACACGTCGTGACCCGCCCGCGCGAGGAACAGGGCCAGGGCCGGCCCGCCCGTGCCACCCCCGACGATGCCGACGCGCACTCAGTCGCCCGTGTAGCCGAAGTCCGACAGCGCCCGCGGCGACACGGTCCAGTCGGGCTCCACCGCCACGAACAGGCGCAAGTCCACCTTACACCCCAGTAGTTGCTCGATTCGTTTCCGGGCCTGGGTGCCGATCCGCTTCACCGACCGGCCCTTGGCCCCGATGACCATGGCCTTCTGCGAGGGCTTCTCGACCACGATCCTCGCGTGGATCACCACGTAGCCCTCCTCGCGGCGGGCCTCGTTGAACTGCTCGATCTCGACGGCGGTGACGTAGGGCAACTCCTGTCCGGTGTTGCGGACCACTTGTTCCCGCACCAACTCCACCACGATCGAGCGCTCGCTCGACGGCGTGGCCTGGTCCTCCGGGTACACCGCCTCGCCCTCGGGCAAGAACGGCTTCCACACCGACAGCAAGGCCTGGAGGCCGTCACGCCGCAGGGCCGAAACCGGCACCACGTCGCCCGCGCCAGCGTAGCCCGCGATCAAGGGGAGCAGTTGGGTCTTGTCGGCGACGAGGTCCACCTTGTTGAGCGCCACCACTACCCGGCGCCCCGCGAGGCGCTCACGGAGCTCCTCGTCGAGCGGCCGGGTGGCGTCGACCACCCAGCACACGAGGTCCACCTCGTCGAGGCTCTTTTCTGCCACCGCCACCATGCGCCGGTTCAACTCGGAGCGCGGGCGGTGCAGGCCCGGCGTGTCGACGAGCGTGGCCTGCATCCCCGGGACGGTGACCACGCCCAGGACGCGCGTGCGCGTGGTTTGCGGCTTGTCGGACACCGCCGCCAGTTGCACGCCCACCAGCGCGTTGAGCAGTGTGCTCTTGCCAGCGTTGGCACGACCCACCAGGGCGACGGTTCCAGAGCGGTGCGGGGCGGGGTCGGGCAACATCCGCGCGGCGATAACTCCGTCCGGGCGTCGCCGGGTGCCGCGTGTGAGACTGCGGCGGTGCTGGTGATCGCCGCCACGACCCTGTTCGCCCGAGACCTGCACGTCGCCGGGGGCCAGGTCTGGGACGGCACGGGCGCCGCCACGCGCCGTGCCGACGTGCTCGTCCACGACGACCGGATCGTGGCCGTGGGCCTGGAACTCGACGTGCCGGCCGGTGCCCGGGTGATCGACGCCAGCGGCGGCACCGTGATCCCCGGCCTCGTCGACAGCCACGTGCACCTGTCCATGGCCCCGGGCGCGGCGTGGCGTGACGAGTCTTCGCCGCCCGGGACACTCGGGCACCACCTCCGCGCCTACCTCGCCGCCGGGGTCACCACCGTCGTGGACCCCGGGGTGAGCTTCGAGGACATCGCCGCCATCCGGGCCAAGATCGCGAGCGGCGCCCCCTCCCCGCGCTACGTCCCGCTGGGGCCGCCGTTGTCGCCCCCCGGGGGCTACGTCAGCGTGTTGCTCGACAACTTCGCCCCGGTCGCGACCGAGGTGGATGTGGCGACTGTGCTCGACCGCGCGGTCCAGACCGGCCTCGGGGGCGTGAAGGTCACCGTGGAAGACGGGTTCGTCAACCCGATCTGGCCGCTTCACCCGCCGGCGATCCTGCACGCCATTCGCCGGGGCGCCGCCGAGCGGGGCCTGCGGGTGTATGCCCACGCCATGTCACCCACCGAGCAGCGCATCGCGCTCGACTAACTCGGCGCCACGGTGCTGGCCCACCCCCTCCACCGCCCCGCCCCGGCCCCGCTCCGCCGGCTGGCCGACGCCGGCGCGTACACCATGACCACGCTCTCCGTCTACGACGGCCCGGAGATGGGCTGGACCCCTGGGCGGCTCGACGACCCCCGCCTCGACCTGCTGGTCCCCGCGCACGAACTCGCCACGGCCCGCGACCCTGAGGTGCAGCGCGCCTACGACCTCGCCATGGTCGAGACGGTCTACCCCCGGCTGCCGGGCAAGGCCACGGTGGCCGCCTCTCCCCTCCCCCGCGCCCTCACCCGCGCCCGCGCCCGGCGGACCGCCCGCACGATCGTGGCCCTGTCCCGGGCCGGCGTGCCGCTGGTCATGGGGAGCGACTCGGGCAACTGGCCGATTATCCCCTACCTCTTTCACGGCCCCACCTCGATTCGGGAGGTGGAGTTGCTGGGCAGGGCGGGGCTCTCCCCGGCGGAGGCACTCTTGGCCGCCACCTTCACACCTGCTCGGATGCTCGGCCTCGACGGGGAGATGGGCACGGTCGAACAAGGGAAGTTGGCCGACTTGGTGGTCGTGGCGGGCAACCCCCTGTCGAACTTGGCTGCCCTCTACGACCCCCGCTGGGTGATCCGGGCGGGGGTGGCACGCACGCCGGCCGAGTGGATGGTCGCAGCCGGGCCGCGACCGGCTCCCTAGCGCGACCCGCTCACGGCATAGGTACGACCGTCACTGTCCACGGTAACTGTCCCCGACAGGTCGGTTCGCCACACCTCCACGCCCGCGTCGGCCAGGGCGCGGAGCACCGAGGCGTGCGGGTGCCCGTAATCGTTCCCCTCCCCCGAGGAGATCACCGCCAGCGACGGTGTCATCCGGCTGAGGAGCCAGCCCGACGAACTGTCGCTGCTGCCGTGGTGGTGCACCTTGTAGATGGTCGTCGGCCCCGGGTCGAAACCTCGCTCGCACGTCGGGAACTCGCAGTCACCGCCGACCAGCGCGCTCACGTCGCCGTGCTCGAGGCGGAGCACCACCGAGTTGTTGTTCTCGTTGTCGCGGTCGCCGACGTCGGCGTGGAGCACGGCCGCCTCCATGCCCGCGCCCAGGTCGATGGTGTCGCCCACCACCACGGTGGTGCGCCGGTCGCCGGCGGCCTCCAGGTAGTCGCGGAAGGCATCGCTTTCGGCGCGGCCGCCCCCGTCGAAGGCCAGGCCCGCCTCGGGGTGCTCGGCCAAGGCCACGTCCATCGCCCCCATGTGATCGGCGTGCTGGTGGCTGACCAGGGTGTAGTCGATGCCCACGATGCCCTGGTCGCGCAGCAGCCTACGCACGTTGCCGAACTGGGCCTCGTCGCCGGCGTCCACGAGCATGGTGAAGCCGCCGGGCGAGACCAGGAGGGCGCCGTCGCCCTGCCACACGTCGACGAAGTAGAGCGTCATGTGCCCGGTGACGGGCATGGAAGGACACTGGCAGTGCCGCGAGCAAGCGCCGGGACAGGCGCCGTCGTCGTCGCCGTCGCACTCCTCGTGCGTACCGAGGGCGAGACCATCACCGCAGCTCAGCCCGTCAACCGTTGGCGACGAGTCGGCGGCCGCGCTGTCGGCGAGTGCCCCGCTGTCGCGATGCTGGCGTGCGGGGCCGTCGCCGGGGCCGGGGTCGCAGGCAAACAACAAGGAAAGCACCGCTGGAGTGTATGCCGCGGGGAGGGCACCGGCGGGCAGGCGGACCGCCGCCTACTCGCCGGTGTCGATCCACTTGCCGGTCGCGCGCTCGATCACCCGGCAGTCGTCGCTCACGACGTATGTGCGCGAGAAACGGAAGGTGCCGGGCGACAACCAGCTGGCGTAGGCGAGGTCGCTCACGACCACCCGCGTGCCCCCCGCCACGGGCACGATCTCGGTGATCACCGGCGCGCCGGCCATCCACTGGTCCTTGGCACCCCGGGGGTCCGCCTTGATGCAATCGACGAGCGTCCCCGTGTTCGACACGAACGACCCCGCCGCCTCAGCCGACCAAGGCGTGAGGAAGTACCGCCGTGTCCCAGCGGCATCGGCGGCCACCGCGGTCCACTGGAAAGGGGCGAGCGGGGCGGGGAAGGTGCGTACCGGCTCGGGCGCCTGCATCGACGCCTGTTCCTTCATCATCGCGCAGAACAGCGCCCATGCCCCCAGCGCGAGCAGCCCGGAACGGGCAGCGGCGGCCGACCCCCAGGCGCGGAGCAGCCGCGGGAGCAGGCCCAGCGCCACCCAGTAGGCGGGGTCCACGATGAAGATCCACTCCAGCCCGAAGCGCACGCTCGACAAGGGCCAGAGCAAGAGCGTGCCCCAGGTCGTGGGCCAGTCCATCAGCGCGTGCGACAACAGCCCCACGCTCCAGAGCGCAAGGTGGTCGCGGTACTGGGCCGTGCGGAGCCAGCGGTGGCTCGCGGCGGCGCCAGCCAGGGCGAGCCACGGCCAGCCGAGGAAGGAGTGGGTGATCCCCCGGTGGTACCAGTTGGCCCGGTCTTCGTCGAAGGCGTAGTGGATCACGTCGATATCCGGGAAGTTGGCGGCGACGACGCCGACCACCCAGCCCCTCGGGCCCACGTCGCGGGCGAAGCCGAGTTGGGAGAGGCGCCAGCCGCACAGGGAATGGGCGATGTTCTCCACGGGCTCCTGCCTGTAGCGGGGGCCGCGTGCTATACCGTGCATCCCCTCCGGGCGACGGTCCTGTCGCCCTGCCTTCCCCGGCGTCGTGATGGAAACTACGATCTCACCCCTGGCCCTGGCCGAGGCGGCACGTCGCCGCTACCTCCAGTACGCCCTGTCGGTCATCAAGTCGCGGGCCCTGCCCGACGTGCGCGACGGGCTCAAGCCGGTGCAGCGCCGCATCCTCTACGGCATGTTCCACAACCTGCACCTGGTGCCCGAGGGCCGCTACCGCAAGAGCGCCGCCGTCGTGGGCGAGGTGATGGCGAAGTACCACCCCCACGGCGACAGTGCCATCTACGAGGCCATGTGCCGGATGGCGCAGCCCTTTTCACTGCTGCACCCGCTGGTGGACGGCCAGGGCAACTTCGGCAGCATCGACGGCGACAACCCCGCGGCCATGCGCTACACCGAGTGCAAGCTCCAGCCGATCGCGGTGGAGCTGTTGTCGGAGCTGAAGAAGCGCACAGTCGACACGCGCGCCACGTACGACGGCCAGCACACCGAGCCGGTGGTCCTCCCGGCGCAGTTCCCGAACCTGCTGGTCAACGGCAGCGAGGGCATCGCGGTGGGCATGGCCACCAACATCCCGCCGCACAACTTGCGCGAGGTGATCGACGGGTGCTTGCTCCTCCTGGACAACCCCGACACCTCGGTGGCGCAGCTTTGCCGCAAGGTGAAGGGCCCGGACCTGCCCACGGCGGGCGAGATCGTCACCTCCGCCGACGACCTGCGGCAGCTCTACGAGCTGGGCTCCGGCAAGGTCCGCGTGCGAGGCACGTGGACGAGGGAACAGAAGGGCCGGAAGCACTACGTCGTGCTCGACAGCGTGCCCTACGGGGTCAACAAGGCCAAGGTGGTGGAGCACATCGGGGCGCTGATCAGCGAGCGCAAGCTGCCGCAGCTCACCGACGTGCGCGACGAGAGCACCGACGTCGTCCGGGTGGTGCTGGAACTGCGCAGCCCCGACGACGCCGAACCGGCGATGGCGTTCTTGTTCAAACACACGCGCCTGGAAGAGCCCATCCACGTCAACATGACGGCGCTGGTCCCCACCGACGTCCCCGAGGTGGCCGCCCCGGAGAAGCTCGACCTCAAGCGCATCCTGATGCTCTGGGTGGATTTCCGGGTCGAGACCGTGCGCCGGCGCATCGAGTTCGAGCTCATGGCGCTGCGCGAGCGCATCCACGTGCTCGAGGGGTTCGCCAAGATCTTCGACTGCCTCGACGAGGCCATCAAGATCATCCGGGCGTCGGAGGGCAAGCGCGACGCGGCCGAGAAGCTCATCCACCGCTTCGGGATCGACGACGTCCAGGCCGAGGCGATCCTGGAACTCAAGCTCTACCGGCTGGCCAAGCTGGAGATCCTGATCATCCAGGAGGAGTTGGGCGAGAAGCGGGCCGAGGCGGCGAAGTTGGCGGGCATCCTCGCGAGCCGCGAGGCACTGCGCAGCGTGGTTCGCACCGAGTTGGGGGAAATCCGCCAGCAGTACGGCCAGGCCCGGCGCACCCGCCTCGGGGCGGAGACCGCGGAGGTCGTGTACTCCGAGGAGGCCTACGTCGTGGCCGAAGACGCCGTGGTGGTGGTCACCCGCGACGGGTGGATCAAGCGGCAGGGCACCGTCACCGGGATCGACAAGGTCCGGGTCCGCGAGGGGGACCTCATCGGATGGGCGCTGCGCGCGACCACCCGCTCCACCCTCACGGTCATCACCACGCTGGGCATGGGCTACACGCTCCGCGTCGACGCCATCCCGTCCACCACCGGCTACGGCGACCCCATCCAGCGCTTCTTCAACTTCGCCGACGGCGAGCGCATCGTGGGCGTCGTGTCCCACGACGGTCGGTACCTCCCCGCGGGCATCCCGGAGGACCCGGGCTTCACGTTCGTGGCGGTGTCGAAGAACGGGAAGATCGTCCGCCTGCCGGTGGCGATGGTCGCCGAGGTGTCCAACAAGAACGGCCGCACGGTGATGCGCCTGGACGACCCCGCCGACCAGGTCGTGGCCGCCTACCCCGCGGAGGGTAGCGAGCAGGTGTGCGTGGCCAGCACCCTCGGCAACGTGCTCACCTTCCCGGTGGCCGCGGTGGAGGCGCTCAAGGGCGCGGGCAAGGGGGTGATGGCCATCAAGCTGCGCGACGACGACACCGTGATCGCGTTCGAGTTGTCGACCGACAAGGGCGCGGGACCCACCGTGCTCACCGCGCTGGGGCGGGCGGAGGTGGTGAACCCGCGGAACTACGCCGGCGAGCGCGCAGCCCGCGGACACCAGCTGTTCCGCCGCGGTTACTTCGCCACCTGGAAACGCCCAGCAGAAATCGCTATCGCCAAGAACCCCGGCGACAGCGTGGGAGAAGCCTGACCCATGGCCAGCAGCAACTACGACGCCAGTCACATCCAGGTCCTCGAGGGCCTCGAACCCGTGCGCAAGCGCCCGGCAATGTATATCGGCGGCACCGGCGTCGAGGGGTACCACCACTTGCTTTGGGAGATCGTCGACAACTCCGTCGACGAGGCGATGAACGGGCACGCCACGACGGTGAGTGTCACGTTGCACGCCGACGGGCGCAGCGCCACCGTCACCGACAATGGCCGCGGCATCCCGGTGGAGATGCACCCCACGTTGAAACGTCCGGCGCTGGAGGTGATCCTCTGCACCCTGCACGCCGGCGGGAAGTTCGAGAACAAGGCCTACGCGGCGTCGGGGGGGCTGCACGGCGTGGGTAGCAGTGTCGTCAACGCGCTCTCGGAGGAAATGGTCGCCACCATCCGCCGGGGCGGGAGCGAGTACCGCCAGGTGTTCCGCCGCGGCAAGGCACGGGGGAAGTTGGAGCGGGTGGGCGAGGGCCGGGGCACCGGGACCACCATCAAGTTCCAGCCAGACAGCGAGATTTTCGGGGACCTCGGCTTCGACGCCGACCGCGTGCGCGAGCGCCTCGAGATCATCGCCTACATCCACAGGGGCCTCCGCATCCTCTTCCGCGACGAGTTGAGCGGCGCCTACGAGGAGTTCCGCCACGACGGCGGCATCCGCGACTGGGCGTTGGCCCTGGCGAAGCGAAACGCCCGTACGCCGGTCACGCCCGAGCCCTTCTACGTGTTGAAGGAGAACGGCGTGAAGGTGGAGGTGGCCCTGTGTTGGACCGACGGCACGCGGGAACTATTCGCCTCCTACGCCAATGGTATCCCCACCCATGCCGGCGGCACCCACGAGACGGGCACGAAAGACGCGATCAACAAGGCGGTCCGGAACTACATCGACACGCACGGCCTCCAACCCAAGGGCATCGCCATCGCTGCGGAAGACATCCGGGAAGGGGTGGTGTGTGTCACGTCCGTGTTCATGCCCGACCCCCAGTTCCAGGGACAAACCAAGGAAAAGTTGAACAACCCCGAGATGCGGGGGCTGGTCGAGAACGCGCTCCGGGTGTCGCTGGAACACTTCCTCAACCACAACCGCACCGTGGCCGACGTCATCGTCACCCGGGTGGTCCAGGCGGCCCGGGCGCGGCTGGCCAGCCGTAGCGCAGAGGACTCGGTGCGGCGCAAGTCGCCGGTGAACAACCGGCTCAACTTGCCGGGGAAACTGGCCGACTGTTCCAGCAACGACGCGGCCGAGTCGGAGTTGTTCATCGTCGAAGGCGACAGCGCCGGCGGCTCCGCCAAGCAGGGGCGCGACCGGGAGAACCAGGCGATACTTCCCCTGCGCGGGAAGGTGCTCAACACCGAGCAGGCCTCGCTGAAGAAGTTGATGGACAACGAGGAGCTCTCCAACATCGTCTCCGCGCTGGGCTGTGGCATCGGCAAGGACTTCAACCGGGATCGCCTCCGCTACGGGCGCGTGATCCTGCTGATGGACGCGGACGTGGACGGGCACCACATCGCGACGTTGTTGCTCACCTTCTTCTACCGTTACCTCCCTGGGCTCATCGACCACGGGCACCTGTTCGTGGCGCAGCCACCCCTGTACCGCATCGACGTGGGCCAGCAAACCCACTGGGCGGCCGACGACGCCGAGAAGGCGCGTGTGCTCAAGAAGCTGCCGCCGCGCGCCACGCCCGAGGTCACGCGGTTCAAGGGCCTGGGCGAGATGCCACCGAAGGTGTTGTACGACACCACCCTGGACCCCCGGAAGCGGCGCTTGCTCCAGGTCACCATCCCGGCGGGGGAGCACCAGTCCACCGACCAGCTCTTCGCGGACCTGATGGGAAAAGACGCCGCCCCCCGCTACCAGGCGATCATGGCCGCGGGCAGCGAGTTCGACGAACTCGACGTGTAGGCGGCGGTCTCCCGCGCGCGGTCGCGCCCGCGAACCGGCCCACGAGCGCCAGGAATGGCGCGGCCGCGTCTTCCCCGGGAACGGGCGGTATAGTGGGGGCCGTGCTCCTGTTCGCCCTCGCCTGCTCCGACCCCTACGACGCCAAGGACCGGCGTCCCGAGGTGCCCGGCGACAGTGCTGGCGAGGCGGCCGACAGCGACGCCCCGCTCGACACCGGCGACAGCGGCGCACCGCCATTGCCAGACGCCGACGGCGACGGCTGGCCCGACGACGTGGACTGCGTGCCCGACGACGCCACCATCCACCCCGGCGCCGGGGAGGTCTGGTACGACGGTATAGACCAGGACTGCGCGGGCGACAGCGACTACGACCAGGACCACGACGGCTTCCTCGCAGCGGAGATCGGGTCCGACGACTGCGACGACACCCGCGCCGACGTGTACCCCGGGGCGCCCGACACCTGGTACGACGGCACC
>CAYHRZ010000046.1:0-17695 GCA_964359125.1 uncultured Klebsiella sp.
GCGCCTGTGTCCGAGTCCGGCGGGGTGCTGGGGCCCGGCCGACGGCCCCTGGCCGAACGCCGAACGCCGAACGCCGAACGCTGAACGCTGAACGCTGAACGCTGAACGCTGAACGCTGGTTACCAACGGCCAATTGCTCGCCGCCGGGAAAACCGAACCCTCCGGCAAGTGGGTTAGTTCCAACGCCGATGCTCGACACCGGCAGCACCGTCGACCGGTACGTGGTGGAGACCATGCTCGGCGAGGGCGGGATGGCCGACGTGTACCGCGTGCGGCACCGCACCCTGGGCACGGCGTCGGCGCTGAAGGTGCTGCGCCTGAACAGCCGCCACGTCCAGGAGCGGCTGGTCCAGGAGGGCCAGGTCCAGGCCGGCCTGCGGCACCCCAACATCGTGGAGGTGCGCGACGTGCTGGAGGTGGCGGGCCACCCGGCGCTGCTCCTGGAACTGGTCGAGGGGCCGTCGCTGGAGGCCCTGCTGCTCAAGGGCCGCATGCCGCTGGAGCAGGCGGAGAACGTCTTCCTGGGCGTGCTCGCGGCGGTGGAGCACGCGCACGCGCAGGGCCTCGTCCACCGTGACCTCAAGCCCGGCAACGTGCTGATGTCGCCGCGCCCCGGTGGCGGCTGGACCCCGAAGGTGGCCGACTTCGGGCTGGCCCGACTGGTCGAGGCCGACGACACGACCATGAGGAAAACCCGTTCCGGCATGGCGATGGGCACCCCCCGCTACATGTCGCCCGAGCAGATCCGCGACGCCAAGAACGTGGACCAGCGCACCGACATCTTCGCGCTGGGGGCGATCCTCTACGAGTTGGTATGCGGGGAAGCGGCCTTCGAGCGGTCCGACATCGCGGCGATCTTCAACGCCACCCTGTCGGGATCGTACAAGAGCCCGGCGTCGCTGGCGCCGGGGGTGCCGGAGCGCGTGCTGAGGGCGATCGACGGCGCACTCAAGGTGCGGAAGTCGCAACGAATTCCCGACTGCCCCACGTTCCGGGCGGTCCTCGGCGGTGCCCCCTACGTGGGCCCCGTGGTGGAAGGGGAGGCCGAGGAAGTCCCACCCGCGCGGGGGACCATCGTGAGCGCGGAGACCATCGACCCCGGCCCCGCCGTGACGCGACCGGCGCGCACGGCCACGCCGTCGATGCTCGGGGCGGCGGTGGTGGGCGGCGGCGTGGTGGCGGTGGGGATGGGGATCCTCGGGGTGCTGGTGCTGGCGGTGGGGTGGTGGGTGTTTTCGCGGGCGCCGGGAAGCGGCGGGGCCGAGGGCACGGAGGTGACGACCGTGGCTGCACCGGAGGTGGGCGAGGGAGACGAAGCGGCGGTGACCGAGGGGGCGGCGGCACCCGGGGCGCAGGAGGCGGGGTCGGCGCCGGTCACGTCGTCTCCAGCGCCGCCGTCGTCTCCGGCACCGGCATCGCCTTCGGCATCGCCTTCGACATCGCCTTCGACATCGGCACGCCCGGTGACTTCGCCATCGGCATCGCCATCGTCAACGTCGGCCGCGAAGTCGGCGGCGGCTCCCTCACCGGCATCGGCATCGCCACCGGCGGGGGGATCGGCGTCGCCGCCGCCGTCGACCCCGGCCCCGGTTGTCGCCCCGGCAACAGCAGCCACCGCGGCGCCTCCGAAGGCCGCCTCACCGCGACCGGCGCCCGTGGAGGCCGACACCGTGCAGGAGAACGCCAGCAGCGGCGCCCGCGTCTCGTACTCGGGCGACGCCACCAAGGTGTGGCTGGTGAGCGGGGGCAAGAGCCGCGTGGCGCGTGGGACGGTCCCCGCCGGGCGCTACGACCTCGAAGCCGACTTCGGCGACGGCGTTCGCACCCCGGCGGGGGAGCTCGACCTCGCCGTCGGCGACGAGGTTACGCTGAAGTGTTCCCGGGCTTTCAAGCGGTGTAAGCCGTAGGGGCACGCGGCGGGGAAGCACCGGCTGCACCGGACACCACGGCGTTGTGGGGCCCGCCGGCGGCCACGACCAACGGGGGAGGCCCCGCGTTGGCCGGGGCCCCGCCACCGGCGGGGTGGGCGCCGCGTAAAGGCTTAACGCTTAACCTCCGACCCCTCCGCGACAGACACGGTGACACTCAGGACTTGGCCGCTGGTCTGGGCGGCGGCGGCGATCACCGCGGGCTCGCCGCGGGCACGGGCGAGGGCGAGGTCCGACGCGGTGAGGACGACGGTGCCCACGGGGTCGTCGGACGACAGGTCGCGGTCGACGAACACGACGCTGAGGCGGGACTTCGGGCCGATGGCCACGCGGGAGAAGCCGGGTCCGGTCCACACCGGGGACAGCGAGTCGTTCACCACCGGGAGGCTGACCGTCGACGGGGCGGTGCCGTCGCCGGGGTCGAAGGTGGCGGTAGCGGCGACGTCGGGCAGGGTCATCGACGCGGCGGTGCCGACGATGGCGCCGCCGAGTTGACCGGTGGGATCCACCTGCGAGAGGGCCCCGCTGAGGAGGTTGAGCGCGGAGCCGGCGCTCTTGCCGTCGGGCCCGTCCCAGGGCGCGGCGTTGGCCATCGCCGGGGCCACCTCCGCCGCCGTGAGGGTGATGTCGACAACGTGAACACAGGCCAGGAGGAGCATCATGGCAGGGCCTCCCCGTGGAACATCCACCCGGTGGCCGGGAGGTCGTGCGCGTTGTCGGCCCACCAGCGCTCCCAGGCGGCGCGGTGCGCGAGTTGCACGCGCCAGGGGCCGTCGGCGTCGAAGGGGAGTCGCTCCCCGGTGGCCACTCGGAGTTCGTCGTAGGCTCCCTGCCGGAGCGCGAAGTCGTCGTGACCGAGGCGCTCCACGAGGGCGCGAACGGTGAGCGGTCGCCCGTCGCGGTAGCGCACGCCGGTGGCGAAGTCGGGTTCGTGCTCGGACCACCACGCCAGCCAGCGGTGCTTGACGTGAGCGTCGTCGGTGTCTTCCCGGTGGCCGGTGATGCACTCCAGGGCCGTGGCGGCGACCGCCTGCCGCTGGGTGTCGCGACCGTCAACGTGCTCCATCAGCGTGGGGACAGCGTGTACGCTCCCCATCAGGCCCAGCCCGGCCAGGGCGCCGAGGCCCGCCGCGCCCGGCTGTCCCGCGGTGCGGGTGAGCAAGAAACGGTAGCTCGTCCCCCCGTAGCGGCCGACGATCTCGCCCGGCGACTGGGTGAGCCAGCGCTCGTCGCGCGCCAGCGCCTGGGCGAAGAAGTCGACCCCGCGGAAGTCGCCGAGCAACAACAACGCCGTCGACGCCACCTCCGCCAGCTCCGGCTCGGCCATGGCGTCGTCGATGAGGTCGATGCTCTCGTTGTCGCCCACCCGCCCCAGCGCGGTGATCGCGGCCTTGCGGATCGGCAGCGAGCCCTCCACCGCGTACACCCGCAGGCGCGGGATGGCCATCGGCTCGCGCCGCCAACCCAGAACCTCGATGATCGTCGCTAGGCGCGTGGGCTCCGTGCCGCCGTCGAGGGCGCGGACCAGCGCGTCGACCAGCGTCATGTTGGGGGAGCGGATCAGCGCCCCCACCACGGCGCGCTCGGCCACCGGTTGCCGCACGTCTTCCGCGAGGATGCCAAGCAGCACCTTGGCGGCCGACCAGGAGGGGTGCCCCGCGAGCAGGTCGATGCCCGCCACGAAGCGCATCACCATCGGGTCGCGCGCGCGCCCGTCGGCGTCGTGGATGCGCTGCAACTCCCCGCCGATGTCGGAGGCCAGCGCGACCACGATCGCCTCGTCCGCCCCGGCGATGGCGCGGCGGTGCGCCATGATGCGGCGCTCGGGGCGGTCGGCGTCGGCCCGGGTATGCGGCGGGCGCTGCCGCTGGGCGTCGTGGCGCTGGCGAGCGGCGTCGGCGCCGAGGTTGAGGTGCCACTCCAGCGAGTGGCCGAGGCGGTCGAGCGCCGCGTCGCAGGCGGCCACGCCGGAGGCCAATCCACAGGCGCGGAAGGTGGCGGCGGCCTCGTGGGCCTGGGCCGAGTCGCCGCAGCGGACCAGGCGCAGGCGGGCCCAGGCCTCCCGGAGCGGCAACCCGAGCTTCTGGTAGCCCTCTACCGCTGCGACATAGTGTTCTAGGGCCTCGGCGGGGTCGTCAAACAAGTCACCGGTGCGGACGCGGGCCCGCAACGCCGCCTCCGGGTCGGCCCCGCAGAGGGCGTAGAGGGAGAGGGCCTGGTCCCGGTCGCCCGCGGCGCGGGCAACGTCGCCCCGGGCGAGGTTCACCCGCGCGGCGAGCGCCGGGTCGTCACACTGCCCGGCCAGGCGCACCGCTGCCTCCACCGAGGCGGTGTCGGTGCCCCGGGCGTGCTCGGCCAGCAACAAGAAGGCATCACAACGGTCCGCCGCGTCGCGCAGGGCGGGCAGGGCGCCCCGGACGATGTCGTCGACCCACGGCTCCTCGCGGAGCAGGGCGATCCGCCCCAGCACGAGCTCCGCGCGGGCACGGACGCCGGCGTCGGGGTGGCGCCGCAGCCGCCGGATCGCGTCTTCCGACTCGTCGTGGTTACCGAGGTCGGCTTCAAGGCTCGCGAGCGCGAGCAACACCGGCGCGAGGTCCGGCGGGTGCGACCAGCCCGCCGCGCGGTCGCGCAGCCCGTTGATGGCGTCGCGGGCACCCGGCCGGTCGCCGTTGTGGAGCCGGCACCGCACCAGGGCGAGGACCGCGGCGATCACCGCCTCGGCGCCCGCCGGGTGCTTGACGTCGACCACCCGCTCCTCCAGGAACGACACCAGCTCCCGCTCGAAACCCGGGTCGCCGGGCGGGAAGCGGGCCTCCATCAGCCGGACGATGTCGACCGTGGGCGCCGGGGCCCCCGCGTAGGGCAGGGGGAAACGCGTGGCACGCCACCCCATGACCAGCGCGCCGCGGGCTCCCGGCTCGTCGTCGCCCAGCAGGGCCTCGCCCAGCCGCTGCCAGGCGCAGGGGTGATCCGGGTGCAGCGCCGAGGCGCGGCGGTACGCGGCGGTGGCCCCGTCGGCGTCGCCCGCCGCGAGCAGCGTCTCGCCGTGCGAAAACCACAACAGCCCGCAGGCGGGGTCCACGTCCATGCGAATCCGCAGCTCGTCGCTGGCTTCCCGCACGTTCTCGTCGAGGATCCGGGTCTGGGCCAGGAGCCAGCGGTTGAAGTGCTCGTGCATGGGCACCAGCCGCTCGCCGTCCCAGCGCCCGAAGTGGTGGCCGAAGGCCGTCTCGGCGAATCCCCAGCGGTCGTCGTCGCGCGGGCCCTCCGCGAAGAGGATCACGTCGGGGTGGTTGGCGTCGGGCGGCGCGAGGTCCGCGGCACCGCGCACCCGCAGCGCCCCGCGGAAGAGGGTGGCGCCGTTCCACCGCAACAAGAACGCGCGCAACGACCCGGGGATCTCGCGTCCGAGGTGCTCCTGGACAGCGTCGGCGGTGCCATCGGCCACGCCGGGACGCAGGTAGTGCACGTCGGCGCGGTAACGCTCGAGCACGCGCAGGACGGGGTGGAAGGGGTCGACGGCTGCGTCCATGGGTTGCTCCGGCGCGGGGGGAACCGCGCGCGACGAGGGGCGGGGAGTTGCAGCATATCGCTCTTGACGCGACAAGAGAAGTGGTGAGATGCTACCTCGGGTACAAACTCTCGTCCCCCCGGTGTCTGGACGCCATGATCCTCGCCCTCTCTAGCGCCTACGCCGACGAAGTGCAGGTCGGCGGCGCCGTCGATTTCCTCGGTGGTCTCGACACGAACCGCGACAACGCGGTGATCGGCCTGCGTCAACTCGAAGGCGACCTGCGCGCCGAGGGGCAGGCACTCGCCTTCGAGGTGCAACTCGACACCGCCGCCACCTTCACCGGCGACGGCGTGTTTCTCTACGCGCTGGGCCCGGAGCGGCTGGTGGGCGAGGGCTTCGGCAAGAACTGGCGGGTGGCGCTGGGCGTGGAGGCGGCCCCGTTCCGCATGGAGTCGGTGGATCCCTGGCGCAACGCCATGGTGACCTATACGCTGCTGTCGCGACACGTGCCGGCGAGTGTCCTGGGTGGCTCGTTCGTGCTCGGCAACCAGCAGGCCAGCCTCACCCTCCTCGCCGGGGGAGAACTAGCCACCACCAACGTCTTTGCCCTGGACACGCTGGGCCCCGTCCCGTTCGTCGCGGGCGCGCGGGGCAAGTTCGACGTCGACATCGTGGAGATCGGCGTGGGCGCCTGGGCCGGCGGGCAGGGCCAACCCGTGTTCGGCGGGCTGGAGGTGGGCGCGCGGGTCGACGCGGGCCTGGTGGGCGCGCAGGTGGAGGCGGTGTCCGACTTCCGGAGCGTGTACGCGGTCAGCGCGCAGGGCGAGGTGTTCCCGGGCGGCCTGATGTCCCCGGTCGCGAGGGTGGAATTCGCCCCGGAGGGCTTCGGCGTGGGCGCGGGCCTGTCGTCCACCCTGTTCGACGTGCTGCGGCTCAAGGCCGAGGCCACCTACCAGGCCGGGGCCGCCGGGGTGTTCCTGGAGGCGGCGCTGTTCTCCAACTGGCCGGGCGACGACGCGCCGCGCGGCGGAAACGCGGCGCGAGGCAAGAACGACTAGGGCGGCGACGCCGGCGGGCTGGATTGCCGCCAGTAGGGCGACAGCGCCATCGTCGCGGGCACCACCAAGGGCACCAAGACCGTCGACAACAAGAGCCCGCCCACCATCACCACGCCGAGGCCCCGGTACAGCTCGGTGCCGGACCCGGAGCCCATGGCCAGCGGCAACATGCCCACCACCGAGGTGACCGCGCTCATCAGGATCGGGCGCAGCCGGGTGACGGCACTCTCCCGCAGCGCCTGCGCCGGCGGCATGCCGGCCTCGGCGAAGTTCTGCGCCTGCGAGACAATCAAGATCGAGGTGTTCACCACCACGCCGCAGAGCAGGATCATCCCGAGCATCGCGATGGTGTCGAACTCCACGGCGGCGACGACGTTGACCGCCGCCAGGCCCAGGAGCGCACCGCTCACCGCCAGCGGCACCGCCGTGAGGATCACCACCGGCGCGCCCCAGCCCCGGTAGAGCGCCACCAGGAGCAGGTAGACGATCAGGACCGCCCAACCAAAGGACTGGGACAAGCCCGTGAGTGCCTCGTCGAGGCGGTCGGCGGCACCGCCCAGGAGGATCGAGTACCCAGGGCCCTGGTCGGCGCGGAGGGGGTCGAGGACCTCGGCGTTGGCGAGGTCGATGGCGTGCCCCAGTGACAAACCCTCGCCGACGTTCACCGACAGGGTGACCGCCCGCTGTTGGTCGAAATGGGGGATGGCGACCGGCCCGCTGCCCTCCACCACGCGCGCCACCGCGTCGAGGCGGACGCCCGGGGCCACCGGCACCGAGGCCAGGGCCCGGGGGTCCTCGCGGTACTTGTCGGGGCCGAGCACGACCAGGTCGATCTCCTCGCCACGGTCAAGGAAAGTGCCGACCCGGCGCCCACCCACGGCGGCCTCCACCGCCACCGCGAGGTCGGCCGGGCGCAGCCCCAACTCGGCGAGTCGCCGCCGGTCCGGCTGCACGTGGATCTCCGGCGTGCCAGCCTCGTAGTTGCTGCGCGCCGACACGATGCCCTCGAGCTTCGACAACTTCCCCATCGCCACCCCGGCGGTCTTCACCAGTTCCGCGAGGTCCGGCCCCACGACGCGCACCTCGAACTGCCGACCGGGGTCGTTGAAAATCGAGGCGCGACGGGGGAAGAGGAAGCGGAACCCTGGCACCTTGGCCACGCGCCCGCGCATCTCGCCGAGGAAGGCCGCGAAGGGCTCGGGCCCCGCCCAGGCGGGCTTCAGCGTCATGCCCACCGCCGAGAAGCGGGTGTTGAACACGACGAAGGTCCGCTCGACGCGCTCGTCGGCCACCAGCGACTGCTCGAGCGGGGCAAGCAACGCCGCCGCCGCCGCTGGGGACGTGCCCGGCAAGGGTCGGGCGATGGTGAGGACCAGGTTCCGGTTGCCCTCGGGGAGGTAGCTCGGGTCCGGTACGAGGAAGATGCCCGCACAGGAGAGCGCCAGCGCCCCGCCCAGGACGGCAAGACGCGCCCACGGCCGCCGCGAGGTGACCGCGTCGACCAGCCGACCGTAGGCCCGCGAGAACTGCCCCGGGCCGGCGTCGTCGCGCACCCGCCCGAGCCCCTGGGCGGTGAGCGCCGGGACCACCGTGAGCACCGCCACCAGGCTGAAGGCGCATGCGATGGAGATGGCGATGGCGAGGTCGCGGAAGATCTGTCCCGCCTCGCCGTCGAGCAGTACCACCGGCGCGAACACGCAGATGTTGACGATGGTCGCCGCGACCATCGCGCCCGCCACCTCGCCGGTGCCCCGAAGGGCCGCCTCGCGCGGCCCGACCCCGGCTTGGCGCAGTCGGTACACGTTCTCGACCACCACGATGGCGTTGTCGATGGTGATGCCCACGGCGAAGGCCAAGCCGGCGAGCGTGATGATGTTCAGGCTCCGTCCCATGAGCCACAAGACCGGGAACACCCCGAGCACCGCGAGCGGCTGGGCCAGCGCGACGACGCCCACCGCCCGCACCGAGCGCAACACCCACCACAACACGCCCAGCGAGAGGATGGCCCCGCCGAGGATGTTGCCCAGCGCGCTCGACAGCGCCTCGTCGATGTAGGTCTTCTCGCTGTAGAGCACCCGCATGTGCCCGGGCACGCCCGCCTGGGCGAACTGGGCATGCAACTCGTCGATGGCGTCGACCACGCCCTTCGTGGTGGACGGCACGTTGGCACCGGTCCGGCGCTGCACGCCCAGCGCCACGCCGTCGACCCCCGACAGCCGCATGATCGACGGTTGGATGCCGGGCTCGGCGACGATTTGCGCCACGTCCCCCACGCGGGTGGTACCGCTCTCGTCGCGACGCACGACCACGTCCGCGAGGTCGTCAGCCGAGGTGGCCCGCGCGGTCGTCCGGACCGCGTACTCCCGCTTGCCCGCGGTCAGCGGCCCCCCGCGCGCGTTGGCATTGTCGCGCGACAGCGCTGCGAGCAGGTCCAGCACCGATAAATCCAGTCGCGACAGCGCGTCGAAGTCGGCACGGACGTGCATTTCCCGCTCCGCCCCGCCCGACACGATGAGCCCAGCCACGCCGTCGATGCGGCGGATGCGCGGCGCGATCACCTCGTCGGCCAGGTCGCGGAGGAAGGACTGGGCCACCGGGGGCGCGCCCTCCGGTCCCCGCAGCGCCACCCACATCATCGGCGACTGCTGGTCCGACGAGGTGGCCACCACCTCCGGCGCGTCGGCTTCCGGAGGCAGTCCCTTCACCCCTGCCATCTTGTTGAGCACGTCGATCATCGCCGCGTTGCGCTCCACCGACTCGGTGAAGCGCAGGGTGATCTCCGAGCGCGACAAGGCCGACGACGACAGCATCTCGCGCAGGCCGTTCACCGACCGGAGCTGCTCTTCGATACGACGGGTGACCTGGTCCTCGACCTCCGCAGGCGCCGCGCCCGGGTAGCTGGTGGTGACGACGATCTCGGGCGGCTCCACCGACGGGCGCAGTTGCGACGGCAGGCCCCGAGCCGCCATGATGCCGGCGAGGGTGACGAACAGGCTGGCCACCAGCACCGTCCACGGGTTCTTCACGGAGGCGGCGACCACGGTGCCGGCATCTACCCCGGCAGCGCCCGACCCCGCGCGCCGTCGCTAGTACACGTTGTATTTCTTGCGGTAGCGCTCGTGCTCGGCCACGGTGCGGCTCGGGTGCAACTGTCCGGAGTTATCGTGCAGGTAGTACCAGAACTCGCTGTCGACCGGCGCCGTGGCGGCCTGGAGCGAGGCCAAGCCCGGGCTGCCGATGGCGGTGGGCGGGAGTCCTTGTCGTAAGCGTGTATTGTAGGGGTCGCCCGGGTCCCGGAGTTTCACCAGGAATGCCTGCCGGTCGTTCCAGTCGGCGAGCGTGTAGCGGCTGGTGGCGTCGATACCAAGGTTCCAGCCGGTCGCCAGCCGCTTGTACATGATCCCCGCCACGAGCGGGCGGTTGGCCGGCGAGGGCTCCTCGCGCTCCAACATGCTCGCCACCACCACCACCTCCGACAACGGACGAGGACCCGCGTAGTCCTTGCCGAAGCGCTCGGCGAAGGTGTCGAGTTGGCGCTGCACGAAGTCGGCGGCCACGAACCCGGTAGGCGGGACCATGTAGGTTTCCGGGAACAGGTAGCCCTCGAGGCTGTCGCCGGGGAGGGTGACGGCGGCGGTGTAGGCGCCGGGGCGGGCCGCCTCGATGTAGTCGCCCGCCTCGATGAGCCCCTTCTCGGCCAGGGCCGCGTCCGTGTCGCGGATGCGCCAGCCTTCCAGCACCGTGAAGGGCACGTCGTCGGCCACCGGCACGCCGCAGAGGGCCGCGAGGAGCTCGGGCGCGGCCATCGCCGGCGACACCTGGTGTTTGCCCGCCTTGAGGCAGCTCCCGTCGGCCCCGAGGCGCAAGAACCACGTCCAGGACTGCTCGCTCTGCACTAGTCCCTCCCGGGCCAGGGTCGGCGCCAGTCCCCGGGCGGTGGCGCCCTTGGGGACCTCGAACACCACCTCCGGCGCGTCGGGGGGGCCCGGCGCGCGCTCCACGTCGCACGCCGCCAGCAGCAAGAGCATTCAGATGTCTCCGAGGGGCCAGATGTCGCGGCCGCCCAGTATCTCCCGGTCCCGCGGGTTCTCCAGTGTCGACACCATCGCCCGGCACAGGACTTCCAGCGGCATGGGGCGCAGGTCGTCGGCCGTGCCCGAGAGCCCCGGGACAGCGCGGAGGGCGCCGCCCAGCCAGGACGCGAAGCCAGGCACCTCGCGACGACCCAGGTGCTCAGTCGTGTCCCACTCGGGCGAAACCAGCGCCGAAGGCCGGAAGATTGTCCACCGGATGTCGGCGGCGGCCATGACGATGCGCTCGCACTCGCCCTTCATCTGGGCGTAGGCGCCCGGCCCCCCGGCGCCGTACGACGACAACAGCCGGAAGCGAGAGATCCGCTCGGCTTTCGCGGCCTCGACCAGTTGCCGGGTGCTGCCGATGTCGCTGGTCTCGTAGGTGTCGCCCCCCGCGAAGCGCTTCTTCATCGTGCCCACCAGCGACACGATGACGTCGCAGTCGCGGATCGCGGCGCGGAGCGCGCTCTCGTCGGCCAAGTCGAACACCACCGCCCGGGGGTCCTGCCCCAGCGGGTGACGCGCCGCCGTAGTGGGACGGACGTGCAGCACCAGCGGGTGCCCGCGCTTCTCGGCGACCGGGACAAACACACGGCCGGTGGCGCCGGTGGCGCCGGCGAGGAACACGCGCATACACGCCAAGTATCCGACCGTCCCGGTGGGCGAGGCCACCACGAGGGCTCCGACCGCACGCTAGGCTCCCGGGGTGCGACTCAACCCCCTCCTGGGGCGGCTCCCGAGCTACCCCACCGTCGTGCTCGACCAGAAGAAGGCCGAGCTCCTCGCCCACGGCAAGCCGGTGTTCGACTTCGGCACCGGCGACCCCACCGAGCCCACGCCCGCGTTCATCCGCGACGAGGTGGGCCGGAACATCCCCGAGAACTGCCGTTACCCTTCGGTCGTCGGGCAGGCGCCGGTGCGGCAGGCCTTCAGCCGCTGGGCCCAGCGACGCCTCGGCGTGACCCTGGACGCGGACCGCCAGGTGCTCCCCACCTCGGGCAGCAAGGAGGTGGTGTTCCACCTGCCGCTGCTTTGCGTCGATCCCGTCGCCGCGGATCGCGCGGTCGTCTTCCCGGACCCCGGCTACAGCGTGTACTACCGGGGAGCGGTGTTCGCGGGCGGCGAGCCTGTCCCCCAGCCGCTGGACGGCGACTTCGTGCAGCGCCCGTGGACACTCTCGCCCGAGGTGCTCCGTCGCACGCGCCTGTTGTGGATCAACAGCCCCCACAACCCCACCGGCGCGGTGATGAGCGAGGACGACCTGCGACGAACCTGGGAAGTTTGCCGCGAGCACGACATCTTGCTGGCCAGCGACGAGTGCTACAGCGACACCTGGTTCGACCGTCCCCCCACGAGCATCTTGCAGGTGGCCACCGAGGGCGTGCTGGCGGTGTTCTCCTTGTCCAAGCGCTCGGGCATGACCGGCTACCGGACAGGCATCGTGGCCGGGGACACGCAGGTGATGGCGGCGCTGCGGGACCTGCGCGCCAACCCGGGTCTCGCGCCCCAGGACTTCGTCAACGCGGCGGCGGCGACGGCCTGGGACGACGACGCCCACGCCGAGGAACGTCGGGGGATCTTCGCTGCGAAGCGGGAGGTGCTGCTCGACTTCCTGCGCGGCGCCGGCCTCGAAGTGGTGGCGAGCGAGGCCAGCTTCTACCTCTGGGTGCGCGCCCCCTCGGGGCACGACGGCCTGTCCTACGCCGAGCGGCTACTGTCGGTGGGGATCGTGGTGAATCCAGGCTCGGCCTTCGCGGTCACCGGCGCGGGCAATCACTTCGTCCGGCTGGCGCTGGTGCCCGACGTGGAGACCTGTCGCGAGGCCTGCCGGGCGTGGGGGGCGGTGCTGTAGGGAGCCCGCCCAGGCTGGGCGGGGCCGCCCTCACCCCGCCGCCACCGCGTCGACCGCCCGGCGCAGGTCGTTGAACTGGCCGCGGTTGGCCGGCACCCCACCCGCCGCCGTCCACTGGTCGGCCGCCGCCAGCAGGGCCCCCATGTCGCCGCTGCGGGCGGCCGCGTGCGCCCGGCGGAGAATGGCTGCGCGCTCGCCGGAAGGCGTGGTGTCGGAGGCCTGCATCGCCCCCACCAGGCTCAAGCCCAGCTCGACGTTCACGTCGGGACGGGCGGCCACGGTCGGCGCGGCGCGCCGCCGGATCGCGAGGTTGGCGATGGCCGCCAGCACGAGCACACCACCTGCGCCGCAGCACAACAGGCCTGCGAGCTTGCCGAGGGCGTCGTCCATCCGGCCCGCGCAGTAACCGTCTGGTGACCGGCGGGGGTGGACACCCGGCCCCCGGCGCCTAGCTTCGCCGGATGGAAACTTCTCCCGAGGCCCTGGTGCCCGGCCGCGCCAGCTTCGCGGTGCAAGGCATGAACTGCTCCTCCTGCGCCCAGCGGTTGGAGCGCGCCCTCGCCGAGGTGCCCGGCGTGGAACACGCCGCCGTGAACCTCGCCACCGAGCGGGCGACCGTCAGCGGGAACCCCCAGTGGGACGCGCTGTGGGTCGCGACCGAAGGCGCCGGCCTCAAGGCGGTGGATCCCCGCGCACCGGCCTCCGGCCCCGCCCCGGACCGCGCCGGCGGCCTCCGGCGCCGACTGCTGGTGGCCACGGTGCTCACGGTCCCGCTGGCGGCGGTGGCGATGAGCCACGCCGAGTTCGAGGGGAACATGTTCGTGCAGTTGTTCCTCTCGACGCTGGTGCTCGTCACCTCGGGTCGCGACTTCTTCGCCACGGCCTGGGCGCTGCTCCGCCAGCGCACCGCCAACATGGACACCCTGGTGGCCCTGGGCACCGGGGCCGCCTACGGCTACAGCGTGTACTCCGTCGCCACCGGGAGCATGCACGTGTACTTCGAGGTGGTGGGCGTGGTCATCACCCTCATCCTGCTCGGCAAGTACCTGGAGGAGCGGGCGCGGGCGCGGGCGGGGAGCGCGCTGCGGGCGCTTGCGAAGCTGGTGCCCGACAACGTCGCGCTCTTCGAGGACGGTACCGAGCGGGCGGTGCCGGTGGCCTCGATCGGCCCCGGCGACCGGGTGGTGGTGCGGCCCGGCGAGCGCGTGCCGGTGGATGGCGAGGTGATCGACGGCCAGAGCGCCATCGACGAGTCGGCGGTGACCGGCGAGAGCGTGCCGGTGCACCGGCAGGCCGGCGACACGGTGCTGGCCGGCACGCTCGTGCACGAGGGACGACTCCTGGTGGAGGCCCGCAAGGTGGGCGCCGAGTCGACCGTGGGGCGCATCGTGCGGATGGTGGAAGACGCCCAGGGACAGAAGGCGCCGGTGCAGCGCCTCGCCGACCAGGTGAGCGCGGTGTTCGTGCCGGTGGTGCTGGTGATCGCGGTGATCACGGCAGCCGTGCACGCCGCCCTCGGTGCCGACGGCCCCGGGATCCTGCTGCCGGCCGTGGCGGTGCTGGTGATCGCCTGCCCCTGCGCCCTGGGGCTGGCCACCCCCACCGCCATCCTGGTCGGCACCGGCCTGGCGGCGGAGCTCGGCGTGCTCGTGCGCGACGTGGCGGCGCTGGAACGTACCGCCGACGTGAGCGTGGTGGTGGTCGACAAGACCGGCACGCTGACGCTGGGCGTTCCCCGGGTCGCTGGCGTCCGGGTCGCGGCAGGGACGACGGAAGCGGAGCTCCTCGCCCTGGCCGCCGCCGCCGAGCGGTGGTCGGAGCACCCCCTGGGGCGGGCCATCGTGCGGGAGGCCGCCGCGCGGGGCCTGGAGGTGCCGGCCACCGGCCGATTCGAGGCCCCGGTGGGCCGGGGCGTGGCGGCGGTGGTGCTCGGCCTGGGCAAGGGCCCGGACCGGACGGTGCGGGCGGGCACGCTCGCGTGGTTGCGCAGCGAGGGCATCGATACCACCGGCATCGACGCGGATCACCAGGCGCTGGCCGACGGCGGCCAGAGCGTGGTGGCAGTGGCGGTCGACGACGCGCCACTGGGGGTGGTCGGCCTCGGCGACACCGTCCGCCCCGGGGCCCGGGAGGCGGTGGACCACCTGCGGCAACGGGGCATCGCCGTCGTGTTGGCGACGGGTGACCACGCCGGGGCCGCTGCGCCGGTCGCCGCGGCGCTGGGCATCGAGCGCGTCGTGGCTGGCGCCCGCCCCGACGACAAGGTGGCTCTGGTGCGGTCGCTGCAGGCCGAGGGCCAGCGGGTGGGCATGGTCGGCGACGGCGTGAACGACGCGCCCGCGCTGGCGGCGGCGGACCTGTCGCTGGCCATCGGCGGCGGCACCGACGTGGCCGGCGAGACCGCCGCGATGACCCTGGTGGGGGGCGACATCCGCCGCGTGGCCACCGCCATCGACTTGGGACAGGCCACCCTCCGGAACATCAAGCAGAACCTGGCCTGGGCCTTCTTGTTCAACGTCGTGGCGATCCCGGTCGCCGCCGCCGGGTGGCTGTCCCCGGTGATCGCCTCGGCCGCGATGGCGTTCTCGTCGGTCTTCGTGGTCACCAACGCCCTGAGGCTTCGCCGCTTCGGCAACCAAGCGCCCGCGCAATAAGGGCGCCGCCATGCCCACCGCCACCGGCCCGGCGCTCGTCACCGTGATCACCGGCGGCCTCTCGGGGACCCTGACACTCCCCGACGCCGCCGACGCGATCACCCCCGGCCCCGGCTTCGCGCTGCGCGTTGGCATCACCATGCGCGACGCGGGCCTGGACCTGGAGTTGATCACCGGCTCGCAACGAGGGACCACGGCGAGCGGCTTCGACTTCACCGCCAGCCCCACCCGCGCCGACATCCTCTGGCGGGTGTACGACGGCTACCGCGCGGAACCCTACGTCGGCGGCGGCGTGGGTTGGCGGCACCTGCGGTTCAGCGAGGTCACCGTGGACGGCGAGTCGGCCGGGCAGGCCCTCGGCTACGAGGGGCTCCCGGTGATGGAGCCGGCCTTCGGGGCCAGCACGGGGCTCAGGTACTGGGTATCCGGCCCCTTCCACGCGCGGGCCGACGCCCACCTCGGGATCATCCTCTCGGAGCAGGGCACGGGCGAGGTGCACGCGCTGGTGGCGCCCGGGGTGTCGCTGGGCCTGGACCTGCGCTGGGAGCCGCCGCCGGACCGGGACCGCGACGGCGTGCCCGACAAGACCGACCGTTGTCCCGACTCCCTGGAAGACTGGGACTACTTCGAGGACAACGACGGCTGCCTAGACGCCGACGACGATGGCGACTCGATCCCCGACCGACTCGACGAGTGCAAGTCGCAACCGGAGGATCTCGACGGGTTCCGCGACCAGGACGGCTGCGCCGACACCAACAACGACGGGGATCGCTACCCGGATCGCCTCGACACCTGCCCCAACGACCCCGAGACCGAGAACCACTACCACGACGGCGACGGCTGCCCCGACACCGTGCCCGCCGACGTGCAGGCCCTGCTGGGCGAACGAACGGAGCTGAAGTTCGCGGAGCGCGTCGTGAGCGCAGACGGCCAGCTCTACCTCGACAAGCTAGCCGCTGCCTCGCTCGCCCACCCCGACGTGGTCTTCCACTTCCGCGTGTACACCGACGGCGCAGCGGGGGCGACGACGGCCCAAGCCACGACGGTGACGCAGTCCATCGCGTTGCTGCACGCCCTGGCGGCGCGAGGGCTCAGCTGGGAACGCTTCAGCTTCTACCCGGGCGGTGACCTGCTCCCCGCCGGCCCCGACGACACCCCCGAGGCGATCGAGAAGAACCGCCGGGTGATCGTCGAGCTCTACGAGGCGCTGGACGGCGAGGGCAAGGTCATCGACTTCACGCCGAAGCCGGTGGAGGCCTGGTAGGGCCTACAACACGTGCTGGTCGGGGCCGCGGCCCACGCACGCCCCGTCGACCCACAACTCGCCGCCGTCGAGCACCCTCACCGGCATGCCCCGGAGCCCGCTGCGGTCGAAGACCACCAGGCGGCCGCCCCGAGGCACGACGCTGTGGCGCGGCGTGGATGGATCGCGCCCGCAGCCCACCAGGATCAACGTGGCCTGCGCGCCGACCTCGACCTCGCCGCCGTTGGCCAGCACGCAGCCTTCCAGCGTCGCGACGATGCCGGTGCCCACCGCCACCGCAGCGCCCTCGCACACCCCGGTGGTGCCGCCATAGCGCCCGTTGATCGCCAGTCCGTCGTGATTCGATAGGTCCAACCCGGGTAGAGCCCAGTCGTCGCGAGGGTTGTAGGTGGAGAATTGCACGCGGGTGACCCCCTGCTGCACCACGGGCGGCAAGACCACCGGCAGCGGCGCCGCCTCGTCGTCGGCCGACGGCGCCCAGCGCACCAGGCGCTGCCCGTCGAGCCACCACACCGCCGTGGCGGTGACCAGCCCCGCGTCGGGCCCAACCGCCCCGTCGTGGTTGGTCCCGGTCGGGCGACGCGGGGAGGCGGCGGGCAGGCTGCCCACCAGGCCCAGGTCGGCGTCGTAGGCCAGCCAGGCATCGCCCGGCGAGAGATTCCTCCCCGACCGTGGCTCGGCCACCACGAAGAGCCCGTTGCAGGCGCCGTAGAACTGCGCTGGAAAACAGGCGCGGTTGCGATTCCGAATCTCGCCCGTGGCCACGTCGAAACTGACCATGTCGTCGCCACAGAGCACGCCCACCACGCCCGGGACGCCACGCTCCACGCTGACGTCGCCACCCTCGCCGCGGTGGCGTACCTCGCCGATGGGCGTGACCAGCGACCACGATCGACCGTCCTCGACGAGCACGTTCGCCCCGATGGCGTGCCGCCGCGGAAAGCCCGGCGCCTCGTCCGGCGCCGGCACGGGCCCCGCCGCGGTCGCCGGCGCCGACCCCGCTCGCACCGTCGGGTCGCCCTGGAGCCACGCGACACCGCCGCGACCCTCCACGCTCAGGCCCCCGGGGCCGTCTTGCCACCGCCAGACCTCGCCGCGCAGGCACCCCTGCACCCGCGCACGCACGCCGCCCGCGGCGGTCACCCGCCAGCCTTCCAGGGCGCCGTCATCGGCCTGGGCCAGCACCAGCGCCTCCGGGCCGGGCTCCGCCGGGTGCGGGAGCAAGACCCGGCGGCCCCCCGTGCCCAGCCGCAGCACCGTGGGCGGACCGGTGGCGCCCACCACCACGACATGCGCGCCGTCGTAGCTGGCCGCCACGACGCCGCTGCCCAGCGGCGCCGCGCGGCGCC
>CAYHRZ010000047.1:0-17691 GCA_964359125.1 uncultured Klebsiella sp.
CGGGATGGAGATCCGCAGCGGCGCACGGTCCCCCTCGGCCGCCTCCCGCTGCTTCCGAATCCGCTCGATGATGTAGCCGTCGAGCATCCAGGACTCCGGCAGGCCGAGCCTGCGCCTCAAATATAGCCACACATCCGAAATCCGCAATTACTCAAAATCATGATCGCCACCCCCGCGGCGCGCGAGGGTCGTGAGCGCGCGGTAGGCCGCACGGAGATCGCTGTCGATCGCGGCGACGTGGGCCTCGATGGTGGCGTGGTCTCCCCTCGGGGCGGGACCGGTCAGGGCCGACGGGCCCGCCGAGGCCGCGCGGCGCAGGGACTCGAGCGCCAGGGGCAGCAGGCGCGCGCGGCAGGCATCCTCGGACTCGCCGCTGGCCGAGGCCATCTCCCTCGCCGCCGCCAGGAACCAGGCGCCGGAGAGACCGCTGACCATGCTGGCGGCTGCGTGGTACCGGCGCCGGTCCCCCTCGAAAGCGAAGGGCGTCCAGCCCAGCGCCCCGGCCAACCCGACGGCCGCCGCGACGGCGCGAGGGCTCCCCTCCACCCGAGCCGGTACCGGCAGGGGCGGCAGGCCGTGTTCGGGGCCGGGGAAGGTCATCAGCGGGTGCAGGACGCCCCGCTCCCCCTCGCCGGCGATGGCCCCCGCGCCGAGCGCGCCCGAACTGTGCAGGGCCAGCGAGCCGGGCGGAAGCACCACCGACCCGATCTCGCCGTCGCGGACCGCCAACCAGTACACGTCGGCGGGCACCAACGCCTCACCACGTCCGCAAACGGACACCGGCACGCCCGCCGCCGGGAGCAGCGCGCCAAGGCTCCGGCCCAGCCGTCCCGCTCCGATCACCGTGACCCGCATGCCCCCTCCTACCCTGGTGGCGCCAGGGGGCGCGGCCCGGCTAGCTTGTCGCATGCTTGAACCCCGCGCGATCACGAGGGTGCTGGTCGCCGACCGGGGGGAAGTCGGCGCCCGCCTGGTGCGCGCGGTCGAGGCGGCAGGCTTGGAGTCTGTCGCGGTGTTTGCCGACGAAGACGCGGACGCCGCCTACCTGGACGAGGCCGCGTACGCCGTTCGCATCCCACCCTCGGTCGGCATCGACCCCTACATGGACGCCATGGGCCTCGTCACGGCCGCGCTCGACTCCGGCTCCGACGCCGTCCACCCGGGCTTCCGCGGCCTGAGCCGGAACGCCGAGTTTGCGCGGGTGGTACACAACGTGGGACTGGCCTGGCTGGGGCCGCGCCTCGACGACCTCGAGTGGACGCTGGACCGGGTCACGGCGCGTCACCGCGCGCGCGACGCAGGACTCGAGTGCTTGCCCTCGTCGCCGTTGCTCCACGAGCCACGGGATGCCGACCCGTGGTGCGAACGATTCGGGCTCCCGGCCGTGGTGCGTCCCGGGCGGCGGGGGCAGGGACGCACCGTCGTGGCTCACGACGCGATCACCGCGCGCTCGGCTGTCGGCGCCGCGGCCGCGAACGGCGCGTTCATCGAGCGGGCGCTGCCGTCGGCGCGCCACCTCGTCGTGATCGTGATCGGCGACGGCGTGGGCAACGCCATCCACGTCGGTGAGCACGAGGCATCGCTGCGCGGCCCAGCGGGGGCACGCCTCCGGGAGTGCCCGTCGCCCGGCGTCGACGCCCCCCTCCGCGACCGCCTCTGCGCCGCCGCCGCCGACTTCCTCGCTGCTTGGCGTTTCCTCGGTGTTGCAACTGTGCATTTCCTACTCGGCCCCGACGGCCGCCCCTGGTTCAGCGACGTCGAGGCGGGGCTGCCCGAGGGGTTCGCGCTGCACGACGCCGTCTACGGCGTGGATCTCATCGCGGCGCAGGTGTCGCTGGCCGCCGGCGAGGACCTGGGCTGGGACCAGGCCGAGTTCGCGCCCAACGGGCACGCCGTCGAGGTGGCGATCTCGTGTACCGCACCAGGTAGGCTCACGAGGTTTGCCCTGCCCGACACCCCCGGCATCGACAGCATCGTGGCGTCGGGCGCCGAGGTGAACCCGGCCCGGGACCCCGTCCTGGCCCGGTACCGCGCGAAGTCCCCCACGCGCCACGCGGCCCTGGTGCGGGTGCGGGCCTCGCTGGAGGCCACGCGCATCGAGGGCGTGCCCACCGACCTCGAGGCCGTCACCCGCCTCCTGGCCGAGCGAACCGTCTGGGAGGGCGCGACCTCCTCGCGCGTGGTGGATCGCGACGGCTAGCCGCCCGCAGACCGGTTCTTCCAGGCCTCGGCCGCCTCGCGGATCTCGTTGCGGACAACGAGGTAGACGCCCGGGTCGTAGGTGAGTGCGGTGTGCCCGACGCCCTGCACCGGACGGTTCTTCATCGACGTCTCGCCCGGCTTGGGCACCAGGACGCTCGCCCACCAGGGGCACACCACGTCGTGCCGGCTGTGGATGCTCACCAGCGACACCGTGTCGGGGAAGGTGTCGGCCTTCAGTCGGCGCACGAACTCGCTGTTGGGGAGCAGGTCGTAGGGGGATCGCGAGAGCAAGCCGAGACCCATGAGCGTGAGGCCCAGCGCCGCGGTCGGCGTGCCGTGGTGGGGGGTGCCGAGGGTAATGACCGACTTCACCCGCGCCGCGCCGCCGAGGTGCTGCACGTACTCCCGCGCCACCAGGCCACCCTTGCTGTGGCCCACGATGTGGAAAGCCCGTAGCCCCGTCCTGGTGCAGATCCGCTCGAGTTTCTCCCCCACCATCTCGGCGAGGTCCTTCGGTCGGCGGGTGTTGAAACGGGCAAGCAAGCCGCCGAGGTCGAAGCTGAAGACGCCCATGCCGTCGTAGCGCAAGCGATCCTCCATGACCTCCCAGACGTTCCGCGTCTGGAAGAAGCCGTGGAGCAAGAGGACCGTCTCGTCGTACTGAGCGAAGTCGTCGCGGCGCACCACCCGGTTGTCCCGGGCGTACACCGATCGCAAGCTGCCGAGCTGGTCGCGGAGAGCGCGGTAGGCGTGCACCACGTTGGTCGGACGGTTCACCACGGAGCCGGTGCTAACGCGCGCCTTTGCTATGATCGGGTCGAGTGCCTTCCCCTCTCGAAGCAATCTGTGCCATCGAACTGCCCAGCGGCGACGAGGTGCCCGTCCTCCGGCGCCGGCTGCGGGGTGGCGAAGGGCCCCGCGTCGTGCTGGTCGCGGGCATCCGCGGCGACACGCCCGAGGGCACGCGCATCCTCCACACCGTCGCCCGGCACCTCGAGCCCGTCGAGGCCCGCCTGCGTGGCACGGTGGACCTCTACCCCTGCCTCAACCCCATGGCCGCGCACCACGGGTCGCGGACTTGGCCGGGCTTCGACCTCGACCTCGACCGCCGCTTCCCGGGGAGAGCCGACGGCCACGCGCCGGACCGCGTCGCGCACGCCTTCCTGGCCGACGTGGCGGGCGCCGCGCAGGTGGTGGACCTCCGCGGGGCGCACCCCGCCTTCCGTCAAGTCCCCCAGGCGCGCGTCCAGACCGGCCAAGCCGAGGCACTCGAACGCGCGTTGGTGTGCAACGCGCGGGTGGTGTGGCAACGAGACGAGAGCACGGTTGGCTCCCTCGCCGACGCGCTGCCGGGCCTCGTCACGCTGGAGGGCGGTGTGGGCAACCGACTCACCGAGGGCGTGGGCATGGAACTGAGCGACGGGGTGATGAACTTGCTCGCGGTCATGGGCGTGCTCCCCGAGGAGGACCTCCCTTTCCACTGGGCCGCGATCCAGCGCCCCCTGGTCGTGAGTGACGACCGCGTGCTGGCGGTGCGCGCCGGTCGCGGGGGCCTGTTCCTCCCGGCGACGACGGTGTGGGCCGAGGTCGAGGAAGGCCAGACCACCGGCGAGGTCGTGGACCCGGTCACCGGCGAGGTGCGCGAGAACGTCGTCGCCCCGCGGGCCGGGCGCGTGCTCGCGCTCCGGGAACAACCGGTGGTGTACCCTGGCAACCTCCTCGTCCGCCTGGGGGCCGCGTGAGCGAGGTGTTCCGGCTCGAAGCGCCCTACCGGGGGGCCTACGTCCTGCACCGGCTCAGCTTTGGACAGGGTAGCCCCTCGGTGGCGGTCACCGCCGGCGTGCACGGCAACGAGATCAACGGCGTGTACGCCGTCAATCTCGTCGCCGGGGTGTTGCGTATCCAGCGACCCAAGGGGACCGTCCACCTCCTGCCCTGCGTGAACACGCTGGGGGCCGACGAGGGCAAGAAGCGGTGGCCCTTCGACGACCGGGACCTCAACGAGGCCTTCCCGGGCAACCCGGCGGGAAGCCCGGTGGAGCGCGTCGCGGCCGCCGTGCTCACCGCCACCGAGGCGCACACCTGCATCGACGTGCAGACCGGCAACGCGGTCGTCCACGAGGCCGCCCACGCCCGGACGCCCCTGTCGGGCGGGGCGCTTGATCTCGCGGCGGCGGCGGGCCTGCCGGTCACCTGGCGTCGCCCCACGGAACGATTCGACGAGGGCCTCGTCGGGGCCTGGCGCGCCGCCGGGCGAGCGGCACTGGTGATCCGTGGGGGCAGCGCAGGCCAACTCGACGTCGACGCCTCGCGCGCCATGGCCTCGGCCATCCTCCGGGTCATCGCGCACGCCGGGCTCATCGCGCCGCCGGACCAGGGCGCGCCGGGGACGGTCACCGCCGACGTGCAGGCCTACCGCTCCGGGGTCGGCGGCTTCTTCGTCCCGGAGGTGCGCGCGGGCGAACGGGTGCCGGGTGGCAAGTTGCTGGGCCTGGTGCGTTCCCCCGTGGGCGGTGATCCCCTGGAGTCGATCCACGCCACGCGGGGCGGGATGGTCCTGGCGGTGCGGCAGTACCCCGTCGTCCACGCCCGGGAGCTGCTCGTCCGGGTGGCGGAAGGGGGCTGAGGGAACCGCGACCCCGGCGACGGTGTCTCCACGGGCGAACCCTCGCGATAGGCACCACCGATGCTGTGGCTCGTCACCCTCGCCCTCGCGCTCGAGGCGGCCGTGGAGGTCGGCCCGGTCGAGGTGGCGGAGAGCGCTCGGCCGACGGTCGAGGAGGCGGTGGCTGCGCTACAGGCCCGCCGGTTCAGCGACGCGGCCAGCCTCTACGGTGCCCTGGCCGAGGCGGGGGGCGGGGCGGCGGCACGCACCGCGCAGGCCGTGGCCCTCTACGAGCTAGGCGACATCCGGGCGGCGACGGTGGCGGCCCGCGAGGCGGTACGGCTCTCCCCGGGCGACCCGGCGGCGCTCAACGTGCTGGGCCTGGTGCTGGTCGACGGCGGGCGAGTGCCGGAAGGCGTGAAGGTGCTCGACGACGCCAAGTCCCGGGCCCGCGCCTCGTCGCGGCCCGCCAGCGAGGCCCGCGCGGGGTTGAACTTGGCCATCGCCGCCGTGGACCTCGGCGACGCCGCACGGGCCCGTCGCGAGGTCGACGCGGCCGAAACGCTGGCCCGCGAGGCGGGCGACGCGGCACTGGTTGCCCTGGCGGCCGGCACCCGGCAGGCGATCGACGCGCTCACCGGTCGCGACGTGGGCGTCAGCGGCCTCCTCGGCCAGGGCGACGCCCGCGACGCCCGCAAGGAGGGGGACGCCGCCCTGGCGCGGGCGACAACCGGTCGCGACAAGATCGCCGCCACCCTGGACCTCGCCGCCGTGGACCGCGCCGACGGCCGCCTGGACGAGGCAGCCCGCAAGCTCGCCGGGGTTGCCCGCGACGCTCGGGAGGCCGGCCTGGTGCGCGAGCACGCCGCCGCGCTGGTGCACCTGGGCCTGGTCCAGGGGCTCGCCGGTCGCCTCGGACCGGCCGCCGACAGTCACCGCGCCGCCGCGAAGATGGCACGCGACGCCGGCTACCGGGGGGTCGAGGTCGACGCGCGGTGCGAGCTGGGGCTGGCGCTCGCGGCCGACGGCCTGGTGGCCGAGGCGGCGGTCGAGCAGCACGCGGCCGGCGCCCTGCTGGCGGCCATGGACTACCCACTCGGCAACGCGCGACAGGCCGAACTTGGCGGCGTGATCGCCGCCCGGCAGGGGGACCTGGCCACCGCGCGGGCGGCGCTGACCCGTGCCGCCTCGTTCTACTCCGGGCACGGCCGCCACCTCGACGCGGCCCGGGCAGCCACCGAGTTGGCCGCGGCCGTGGAGGGGCTGGATGCCTCGGGCGTCGCCGAGCCAGCCAGGCTGGCCGAGGGGCACTTCGCCGCCGCCGGCGACAGGCTCGGCCCAGCCCACGTCCGCCTGGCCCGGGCCCTGGCCGCCGCGCGGGCCCGGCGCCTCGAAGACGCGCTGCGCGGCTTCGCCGAGGCCGCCACCCTCGCGGAGGCGGTCGGCGGCGACCGGGCGACCACGCTGGCTCGGGTGTCGCGGCAGAACGCCGCCGCCGCGCTGGTCATGCTCGGGCACGACGCCGACCTCGCGGCGCTCGCGTCGAAACAGGGACTCGGCGACTTGGTGCGTCGCCAGCAGGCCATGCTGGCTGCCTCCAAAGAGTACGACACGGGGCTGATGCTCTACCAACTCGAGGGCTACCACGGTGCCGCCGAGGCCTTCGACCGGGCCCGCGACGGTTTCGTCGCGATCGGCGAGGACGAGTACGCCCTGCGCTCCCGGCGCAGCGCGGGCTGGGCCCGCTACAACATGCGGGTGCTCCAGGGCAAGGGCGTGCCACCGGGCGCGTGGAAGGCCCTGGTCGAAGAGGTCACCAAGGTCGACGACGCCGAGTTGTACGCTCGCGCCTACGGGGCCGCCGTGGTCGCGGACCACGAGACCGGCGTGGCCGACACCGGCGCGCGGCTCAAGGAGTGCGTCCGGCTCGGTACCGGCGCGGGGCTCCCGTCGGTGGCCGCCCGGTGCCACGGCGCGCTCGCGGAGGGCAGCGGCGAGTTGTCGACCCGGGCCGCCCACGCTCGCGACGCCTTCCGCCTCGACCCCGACGGGCAGGCCGGGGTCTACGCCCTCTACGCCGTGGCCGTGGATGCCTACAACGCCGACGACACCGCCCTCGCGCTCCAACTCGCCACCCTCGCCCGGACGCGCCCGGGCAAGCTCCAGGCGCCGCTCGACGACGTGATCGCCGCGTGCAAGGGGAACCCCCCGTTACAGTAGCGCCATGCCCAAGGACGACCCCGACGCGCTGGCCGAGTTCCAACAGGCCTTCGGCAAACCCGCGACCCGCCACGCCGCGAAGGCGCCGGTCCGGCCCGCGCCCCCCGCGCACAGGGGTGCCGGGGCGCGGACGCCGAGCCACGCGCACGTTGCCCCTCCCCCGGCGACGCGCCCCCCGGCCACGGTCGACGCCCTCCGCGAGTTGCTCCGCGACGCGGAGGCCCGGGCGGCCGGGGTCGAGGCGCGGCTCGCCGAGGCGCTCGCTCACGCCGGGGCCTCGGAGCGCGCACACGCGGTCGAGATGGCCGCCGCCGGGGCCAGGCTCCGGGCCTCCGCGGACGCGCTGGCCCTGGTCGAGCGAGAACTAGCCGCCGCCAACACCAAGATCGTGACCCTCGAGGGTCGGGTCGCTCAGTTGCAGGGCGCGACGGCGCGGCGCGGGGTTGCTGCCGGAGCGCCGAGCCCGACCGAGGCCCTCGCCGAGACCGGCGACGACACCGGGGCCGTGTCGGCGGCGCTCCGACGCTTCAACAACGCCTGCCTCCTGCACGGCGTGCGCTGGGTGGCGATCGTGGGCGGGTCGCCGGCCTACCACGAGGTGCTGCGGGCGGGCGTGGACCGGCGCGTGGACCTGCGGCTCGTGGAGGGCAACGTGTCTCGACCGCCGCGCTTCCCGCCGCGCACGCGGATCTTCGTGTGGTGCGCCACCGAGTTGGACCACGCGGTGAGCAGCGCCTACCCCGGGGCGGTGAGCGTCCCCTTCCGCGGGATCACGCGGTTCCTCGACGACGTGAGCGACCGGATCGAGCGCGGGGGGTGAGGCCTGAGCGCGATGAATCGCGCCGCCAGGGTTGGGCGCCGCCACCTCCGCGGCAAGGCTACGGCGCGGTGGCGAGCAGGTCGCGCAGGGCGACGGCGTCGTGCACGGGGAGCGAGCAGGCGCGCCCCCGACACACCCAGGCGGTCGGGGTGGCCGCCTGGCGTCCGCCCGCCGCGGGGTGCGAGGGGGGTAGGTGCTCGATGGCAAGTACCACCCGGTGCACCCCGGGCGCGGTCCGGGCGACCCGCTCCAAGTCGGCGCGGGCCTCCCCCTGTCCCCCGACGACGACCTCGGTAAAACCACGGTGGTACGCGTCGAGCACGCCCAGGAGGTGGCCGGTCCCGAAGGGGTTCTGCCCCAACTGCCCCGACATCGCCCCCAGCGTACTCTCCACCCTCGCCAGCCACCGCGGGTCGTCGTCGTGGAGGTGGAGGCGTTGCAGGAACGAGCAGGCCAGCGCGCTGCCGCTCGGGGTGGCGGAGTCGTGGGTGTCGCGCGGTCGAACCACCAGGGCCTCGCCGTCGGCCGGCGTCATGAACCAGGCCCCGTCGGCCCGGTCGTAGAAGTCGCCCTCCATCGCCACCGCCAACGCGACGGCGCGGTCCAGCCAGCGCCGGTCGCCGGTGGCCTCGAACAGGCGGATGAAGGCCTCGCCCACGGCGGCGTGGTCGTCGAGCAGTCCTGGCCCCCGCACGTCTTCGCCACACCTGCAATGTTGGAGGCGACCGTCCATGACCAGTCGCGACACGACCGCGTCGCCGCAGCGCACCGCCTCGGCCAGCCACCGAGCCTCCCCGGTCGCCATCCAGCCCTCCACCAGCGCGGTGATCGCCATCCCGTTCCACGACGCCACCAACTTCTCGTCTCGCAACGGCGGCACCCGGTTTCCCCGTGCGACCAGCAACTTCGCCCGGGCGTCGTCGAGGCCCGACCGGTCGCCCACCCAGCGCAAGATGCTGTTTCCTTCCCAGTTCCCCCCGGGGGTCACGTCGTAGGCGCGGCAGAACCGCTCGGTCAGGTCGCCGTCGCCCAGCACCCCGGCCACGCCCCGGGGTGTCCACACGAAGTACCGCCCCTCCTCGCCCTCGCTGTCGGCGTCCGTCGTGCCGTAGAAGGCGCCAGATGCGTCCTGCATGTCGCGACACAGGTACTCGAGCGTCTCCCGCGCCACGCGGAGCAAGTCGTCGTCCCCGGTCGTGCGCCAGGCGTCGACGTACAGGGGGACGAGTTGGGCGTTGTCGTACAACATCTTCTCGAAGTGCGGGACGAGCCAGGTCTCGTCGGTCGAGTAGCGATGGAAGCCGCCACCGAGTTGGTCGTAGATGCCGCCCGCAGCCATCTTGCGGAGCATGAGCAGCGCCATGTCGCGACACTGGGCATCACCGGTCGCGACCCCCTCGCGCCAGACTACCCAGGCATTCGACGGCGAGGGGAACTTCGGTTTGGTGCCGAAGCCCCCGTGGACGCTGTCCATCCGCTGGAGCAAGAAGGCCGCCGCTTCCTCCACCAGGTCCGGCCCGGGCAGGTCCCCGCCACCGACGGCGTGGATGCGCCGTAGCCCGTCGAGCAGGGCGCCCGCGCTCTTCTCCACCTCGCCCCTGCGCTCGTGGAAGGCCTGGGCCACCCCGTTGAGCACGTCGGAGAACGAGGGCATGCCGTACCGAGGCTGGTCCGGGAAGTAGGTCCCGACGTAGAAGCAGCGACCGTCCGGCAACAGGAACGCCGACAGCGGCCAACCCCCAGACTGGCGCATCAGTTGGACCGCGCCCTGGTAGATGGCGTCGACATCCGGGCGCTCTTCGCGGTCGACCTTGACCGACACGTACAGCCGGTTCATCAGCGCGGCGGTGTCCTCGTCCTCGAAGGACTCCCGCTCCATGACGTGGCACCAGTGGCAGGCGGCGTAGCCGACGCTCAGGAAGATCGGCTTGTTCTCGGCGCGAGCCAGCGCGAAGGCCTCCTCACCCCAGGGGTGCCAGTCCACCGGGTTGTGCATGTGTTGCCGGAGGTAAGGCGAGGACTCGGCGGCGAGGCGGTTGGACTTCATCCGACCGGCCTACTTCGCTGCGCGTCGGCCGCGCCGTGCCCAGCCTTACAACTGCACGCACACCGCGTCGCCCACCGTCCGCACTTCGAACCGCTTCACGCTCACCTCCGTGTTGGTCTTGCAACTGCCATCACGGACGTCGTACTTCCACCCGTGGTACGGGCAGGTGACGAGGTGCCCCTGGAGCTTCCCGTCGCCGAGCGGCCCACCGGCGTGCGCGCAGGTGTTGGCGATGGCGTAGTGTTCGCCGTCGACGCGGGCGACGGCGATGGCGGTGCCGCCGATGATCACCTCGATGATCTGGCCGTCCGCCAGGGCCTCGCGGTGCAAGACCACCTCGAAACCGTCGGGGGGGTTGACGTCCTTCGGTGCCTCCTTGGCGAGGCCAAGCGCCTTCTCGGCGGGCTCAGGGGCGGGACGGCTGGGCGCGGCCTGCGGGGCGCTCGGCGGCGGCGACTTCTGGTCGCGACCCATGAGCTTGGCGCGCAGCCCGTTGGGCCGCCCCACCAGGATGGTCTTGATGAGGCTCATGCACGCTCCCGGGGGGCTAGAAATCGTTGGGAATCAGCCACGCGGCACCCTCGCCCGTACCAGGGGCGGTGACGACGAGGTCTTCGTCGGCATCGCCGTCGGCGTCGGCCGCGGCCAGCGCGAAGCCGAAGAAGTCGCCCGCAGTCGCCGACGACACGCCGGCGCTGGACGAGGTCGGGGCGTAGGTTCCCGCGGTCGCCAGCAGGCTCCCCGAGAACACGCTGATGCTGCCGACGGCGTCGCCCGGGGAACCGAGCACCAGTTCGAAACCGTCGACGTCGTCGAGATTGGTCGCCACCGCCGACCGGCTCGCCACTTGCCCGTCGCCCGAGACGTAGGGCGTGGTGTCGATCACCCGGGAGAGGGCGACGTCGTCGATGCTGTATGACCCGTGCGGGAGATTGCCGGGGACGAGGTACCAGTTGCGCTCGTCGTCGTCGCGGTAGTCCGACACCACCATGTCGGCCGCGCCGTCGCCGGTGACGTCGGCCACGCCCAGGGCGAAGCCACCGAATCCGTCGTTGGCGGCCGAGCCGCCGATCACGATGTCGGCGTCTTCGACGTTGACCGTCTCGCCCGGCGTGCTGAGCAGCGAGCCGGAGGAGAACACCAGGACGGCGCCGGACAGCGCGCGGGCTGCGGGGGTGGCCTTGGGCGCGCCGACGACGAGATCCACGCCGGCGTCGGTGTCGACATCGAGGCCGGCCAGTGCCACGCCGAGCCCGAGGGTGGAGCCCCCCGAGGGGATGTGTGCCCCCTGCTGCACGTCGACAATCTCCCCGTTGAGCACCGCCTCGCCGTCGAGCAGGTAGACCTTGGTGCCCGCCGCGTGCACGGCGGTCAGCGCGTAGATCTGGCCGACCGGGCAACCCGCCACCCCGACGCGGGTCAGCAAGGACGCATCGCCCACCCGGCTGAGACTACTGGCGTTGACGGCGCCGTTGTCGAAGGCGTCGCCGGGCAGGACGTAGTAGGCGGAGTCGTCGCCCGCGTTGGAGCCCGGCTCGCCGATGAACAACTCGGAGGCGCCGTCGGCGTCGAAGTCGGTGGGCACCAGCGAGAAGCCAAAGTTTCCCGGGCCGGTGCTGGAGACGGTCGCCGCACCGCCGCTGTTGCCCAGGGTGCCATCGGTCATGTCCGACGCCGGCACGACCATCACCACGCCGCTCCCCACCAGCCCGGCGGCCAGCACCGGCTTGCCGCCCGGTGACAAGAGCCCCTCGAGCGCCCAGGCCAGCCCCACTGGCTCGAGCTTCACCGCCCCGGTGAACGCGTCGATCGACTCGACCAGGATGCCGTCGCAATCCTCGTCGACGTAGCTCAGCAGCTCCGCGGCCCCGGGGTAGGCGTTCGGGTTGTTGTCGTCGCAATCCCGTTTGCTGGCCTCGGCGTCACGCGGGAAGTAGCCGTCGCCGTCGGCGTCTTCGATCTGTGTGCCGGTGTCGCCCGTATCGTCGGCGGTGTCCCCACCCGTGTCGTTCCCCGTGTCGGTGTCGTCGAGGACCGATGTGTCGACGGGGATCGCCCCCGTGTCGGAGAGAACGGGGGGGAGGCAGGCGGCAAGCAAGGAGATCAGCATGGATTCATCCGTGGCAGCGGCTAACCGGTGTGGAATCGCCCCGCTGAATCTGCCGCGCGGCGACCGGCACAATACACTCGGCGTCATGCCGCTGTTGTTGCCCCTGTTGCTCGCCGCCTGCGCCCCCCCGCCCTACGATCCGCCCGACACGGCGGGAATCGGGGGCAACGACAGCGCCCCCACCGGGCCGCAACTCGATCTCGTCTGGCCCGCGAACGAGACTGAAGTCGACAGCTGCGTGTACGTCGTCGTGCAGTGGACGGGGTTCACGCTCACGGACCCGATGGTGAGCCCGGAGCCAGTCGACGGCCAGGCCCACTACCACGTGCTGGTCGACGACGTTTACCGCACGCTTTGCAACGCCCCCTACTGCCTCGTCGACTTCGACGAGACGACGTCGACCGAGTCCGGCTGGCACCGTCTCACCGTGCAGCTCAACGACAACGCCCACGCGCCCATCGTCGACGACGACGGCAACGAGATCCGCGACGAGATCCAGGTGAACGTCACCAACCTCGCGGAGTGCACCCAGGGCGCGCCCGTTGAATACTGATTCCATCCAACAAGCGGCTGGCGGAAGGCGATTCGAGCTGGTCAAGACACTGGGCGTCGGCAGCTTCGGCAGCGTGTACCTCGCCGAGATGGTGAGCGCGGGCGGCTTCAAGCGGCGCGTCGCGCTCAAGCTGCTCAACGCCACCTGGGACGCCGGCAGCGACGCCAGCCGTCGCCTGCGCGACGAAGCACGCCTGCTCGGTCGCCTCCAACACCGCCACATCGTGCGCGTCGACGACCTCCTCCGCCTCGATGGCCGCTGGGCGCTGCTGATGGAGTACGTCGCCGGCATCGACCTCGAGTCCATCGTCGCGCCGCCTCCGCAGGGCACGGTCGGCCGGAACATCGCCCCGCTGCCCCTCCGGGCGGCCCTCGAGATCACGACGGCGGTCGCCAGCGCGTTGCGGGCAGCCGCCGACTCCCTCGACAGCACGGGCGCGCCCCTGCAGGTCGTGCACCGAGACATCAAGCCCTCGAACGTCCGCCTCACCGCCGAGGCGGAAGTCAAGGTGCTCGACTTCGGGGTGGCGCGGGCGAGCTTCGAGGGGCGCGAGGCCAAGACGGAGCGCGTGCGGTACGGCTCGGTGGGCTACATGGCACCTGAGCGCCTGCTCGGCGGCGACGAGACCAGCGCGGGGGACGTGTTCTCACTGGGCGTGGTGCTGTACGAGTTGCTGCTCCAGAAAACCTACGGCCGCAGCGAGCTTGGCCCGGACGCCCAGCGTGACCAAGTGGGGCGCGGCGCCGACGAGTTGAAGTCGGCGTTGCTGGCTCGGGGGCACACCGCAGAAGACGCCGACGCCGTGGCGAGCCTGTTCTCCGACATGCTGCAGTACGAACCGGAGTCGCGCCCGAGCACGCTGCAGGTGGAGGAGCGGGTTCGTGGGCTGGTGATCGCGCTCCCCACGGGCGACCTCGGGCGCTGGTGCCAGCACCACGTCGGATACCTACGGTTCGGCGACCGTGGAGTTGGTGGACTCGACCATCGTCCCCGCCCTGGAGGCCCTCTCGGGGCACGGCGAGGAGGCCGGCCTCACCGGTCGGGTGCTCGCCGAGAGCGACCAGGGCGGCGGGCCGTCGGTGAACTCGCAGACCATCGCGCTCCCGGTCGAGCAGGAGGGGGCAGCGCCGTCGGGCACGATCGAGGTGCACACCCCCACGGCGTCGCGTGTCCCGATGTATGCCGGGGCGGCGGTCGGCGCGGTGATCGTCCTGGGTCTGGGCGGGTGGTGGGCCCTCGCGCAGGGCGACGCGCCCACGCCGGCGGCAACGGTGGCCGGCGCCCACACCGAGGCCCCGGTTGCCGCCGCGCCGACGGACCAGGCAACCAGCGCAGAGGTCGGGACGCCGCCGGCGTCGACCGAGGTTGTCGCGCCCGACGCCGCCCCCTCCGCCGCCGACGCCAACCGGCCCTCCCCGAGCGCCGCGCCAACCGCGGCCCAGACGCCGCGCGACCCTCCCACGATCAAGCCGGTGGCCCCGCGCGACGGCGCGCTGGCGCCGCGGCCCCTCACCGCGCAAGAACGGTCCCTCCTGGGCGCGGCAGGCCCCGACGTCGCAAACGATCCCCTGCTCGCCGAGCCGGCCAACCTGCTGCGAAGTGCGAAGTTCGTGCTGGCCAACAGCACCGAGCGCATCGACGTGCGTTGCGGCAACGTCGCCAGCGGCGGATCGGGCAACGCCCTCTTGCAGTCCTTCCCCGCCGGGCCGTGCCAGGTGCGCGCGGCTGGCCTGTCCACCACGGTGACGGTCGAGTCACCGCGCAAGGTGGACTGTACCCTCGCCGACGGTGTGCTCTCATGTCGCTAGTCCTCGCCCTGGTCACCGCCGCGTGGGCCGACCGCCTCTACTGGACCGCCCCCCCCGCCCCAGCGGACCTCGACGCGGCCGCGCGCACGCTGCCGGGCGCGACGTCGATGCCCCTCGAGAACCTGGTCACCGGCGCCACGCCGTGGCCGGATCCCGCGCCGGCCCTCGACACCCTCCGGCGCGAGCTCGACGGCGTGCGACCACTCGTCAACGAGTTCGACGGCGAGTTGCAGATCATCGCCCGCCTCGCCAAGGCCACCGCCGACGTCGAGGCCCTCCGCAATGTCGACGACACCGAGTTGCTCTGGCGTGCGCTCAACTTCCAGGGTTTCGCGGTGCACCGGTACTTCGGGGACCGACTCGGTACCGACCCCGCCGCCGCGCCCTACCGCGTGGGCTCCGGCGCCGACGCGGTCGTGAGCGCCTGGATCGACGCCACGGCGCTGTTCGGCCCGCGCGAACCCCTGGCCGACGACATCCCCGAGACGGCGCAGCGCCTGGCCTTCGACGGCGTCCGCGCCAAGGTCCAGGTCATGCCCGCCGCCAGCCTCGCGGTCGGTCGACTCGCCGAGGGCGCCACCTTGCTGCTCGACGGCCGGGTGGTCGACACCGCGACCCAGCAGCGCACGCTGATGGTCCCCGGTCGGCACTTCGTGGAAGTCCGGGTCGGGACCACCGTGCTTCTCCGCGGCAGCACCGCCATCGGAGGGGGCTCCACCATGTCGGCCGAGGCCCCTTTCGGCCCCGCCGAGCGTGACGGCCTGGCCAAGCTCGCGGCGGGTGGCGACGGCTGGATCGTCCCCATCGCGGCCATGACCCCGGTCTCGGGGGCCGGCGAGCCGGTGTACCTGGGCGTGCCGGCGAAGGGTCACCCGCGGCTGTTGCGCGTCGACCGGGGCACCTCCTAGGGGGTGGCCATCGGGGAACCGCCGCGGCGCGACAGCCCCGTCGCCTTCCACTCCTCGGGGGGGGCCGGCGGGGCGTCCACCGGCGACTTTTTCCTGCAAAATGTGGATGATGGGGCCCCATACGACACGTCGAGCGTGAACGCCTTCGCCCCGGCCTTCCTCGTCGACGGGGAGTGGCGCGCGGGGCTCTTCGCGGCCAGCGCCGGCGTGGCGGGCGTGGTGCCCACCGGCGAACACCACGAGTTGACGACGGGGACGAGCACCACCCGCGCACTGACCTACCCCCACGCGGGCGTGGGGATCCGCTACGTCCAGGCCACCGTCGGCCCCTTGTTCCCCTGGTACCTGGGCCTGGGCGGCAAGGCCCGGGTGGCGGTCTGGGAGGGCCTCGAACTCACCGCGGCGGGCGTGTACGGCGTGCCACTCGACGTGGAACGCAGCGGGGGAGAGCCGGCGTTTTCGCCCTTGCCCCTGTACGCGGCCTGGGGCGGCGTCGGCTGGGTATTCGACTAGGGCTTCGCTACGGCGACCACACCTTGTCGCTCACGCGGACGTCGAGGGCGTCCTGCACCGCCTCGATGGGGCACACCATCGTGGAGCCTTCCTCCTCGGCCGCAGACATCACCAGGCCGATCGCCGAGCGGTCGACCTCGTCGAGCACGAGGCTACCGCTGTCGCCGCCAAACGCGATGTCGGTCGTCACGATGAGGTCGGCAAACCAGGCGAGATTGCCACCGAAGTTCACCTGGACGCTGGTCGACAGCCGCGTGACGACGCCGCGGTTGATCACCGGGCTATTGATACCGGATCGCAGCACGTTCATGCCGATGTAGACGTCGGACGTACGACGCCAGGACTTCACGGAGCCTGCCCCCATCACGCCGCTGCGCACCATGCCAGGCCGCACCGCCGCGATGGCCGCGTCGACGTAGTTGGTAGTGCCACCGAAACTGATCGGGTGCACAGCCACGAGGTCGGCCACCTCGTTTCCGGCGTAGGTGGCGTCGAAGGGAACCGAGGGCTGAACGACCACGGTGTCGGCCATGCTCCGGTTCGGGTCGAGGACGTGCGCGCAGGACAGCAAGAAGTACTCGCGCTTGCCCCCCGCGCCGCGGTGGGCCCGGCACGAGAAGGTCCCCGTGGTGCCGTAGGGAGCGGTGCCCACGGCGGCCCCACCCCTGATGGGCCGCGCGAGGCGATCCGTGCGGGCGAGCAACTTCACCGTGCCGAACCGCGACGTGACCACCGGCAGCCCCGCGGGGGCGTCGAGGCGCGACGCCTGCTGGATGTCGTCGCGACCCGCGACGAGCAGGTCCAGCGCCAGCCCGGGGCGCACGCCGTCGGCCTCCGTGGCTAGGCGGTAGCCCGCGCCCACCACGCCCGGGTACCTCTCTGCGGCCCGACGCGCGAAGTCGTGCACGGAGAACTGGTTGCGCTCCTCGAAGGCGCGGATGTCGGCAACGCTGACACGGGGGGCTTTCACGTGGGGACTCCAGGTTCGCCGGCGAGGCGCTCGGGGTGGTTGTGCTCCGGCGCAATGTCGGCGGGCACGCGGGTCGGCAGGACGATCGTGAAGCAGAGCCCCGGGCCCGAGGGGGCGGGCGTGACGGCGAGCGCCCCGTTGTACCGGAGCACGTAGAGCTTGGCGAGGACCAGCGCGATGCCGATGCCGCGGTACTCGGCCCCCCTCGGCGGCGGCGCGGCCTGGGGCCCGAGCGACAACAGCCCGGCGATCCGCTCCAGGGCGGCGTCGCGAGCCGGGCCGTCGACCCCGTGATCGCGAACCTGGAGGCGGTAGAAGTGCGCGCCCGCCGGTCGCCCGAGCACGTCGATGCCGGCGCGTCCCGAGTAGAGCGCACAGTTGGTGAGGATGTTGGCCAAGGTGCCCACGTGTCCGGGGGCCACGACGACCTCGGCCTCCACCAGGTCCTGCCGCACCGGGCTCGGCTCCGCGCCGTGGGAGCGGACTGCCGCCTCCGTCCGGCTCACCGCGTCGCCCACGACGGTGCCGACCGGCTGCGGCGCCAGCGTCTCGGCCTGTCGTACCGCCGCGGTGAGACCACCTGCGAGCGAGGCCACCTGCCCCACCGCCTCCCGCAAGCCCGCGACGACCTCGTCCATCTCTGCCCGGTCGGCCGGGGCCGGCAAGCGCCCGCGCAGCCGCTCCAGGGCGTCGAGTTCGAGTCGCAAGACGGCCGTGGGGTTGGCGAGGTCGTGACTGAGCTTGGAGGCCAGGAGGCCGGTGGTGAGAATCGACGTCGTGGCCTGGATGGTCTCCCGCTCCCGGCGCATCAAGGCCAACTCCTGTTCGAGGCTGACTTGTCGTGCCGCGGCGGCGTCGCGGGCCTGGACCTCGGCGGCCACCCAGGCGATCATCCACTGCACCAGCCCTGTGAGCGCCACCTGCAACGCCATGAA
>CAYHRZ010000048.1:0-17573 GCA_964359125.1 uncultured Klebsiella sp.
GGGCGAGCTGCGCACCTTCGAGGTGCAGGTCACGCCCGAGGCGTTGGCGGCCCACGGCCTCACCCTCGCGGAGGTCTTCGAGGCCGTGGAGCGCAACAACCTCAACGTCGGCGGCGGGTACATCCAGAAGGGCCGCGAGCAGATGCTCGTGCGCGGCGTGTAGCTGCTCGACACGGTGGAACGCATCGCGGCCGTCGTCGTGACCACCACGGAGGAGGGCACGCCGATCACCATAGGGAGCCTGGGGAAGGTGGTGTACTCCCCGCTGCTCCGCCAGGGGGCCGTCACGCGCAACGGCGAGGGGGAGATCGTCTCCGGTATCGGAATGATGCTCCTCGGGGCCAACTCCCGCGTCGTGAGCGAGGAGTTGCAGGCCGAGGTCGAGGACATCCAGAAGACGCTCCCGGAGGGCGTCACCATCGACGTCTTCTACAACCGCACCGAGCTGGTGGACCGGACAATCACGACCGTCGCCACGAACCTCGCCGAGGGCGCGCTGCTCGTCGTGTTCGTGCTGCTGTTGACGCTCGGGAACTGGCGCGCCGCGCTGATCGCGGCGCTGGTCATCCCGCTCTCGCTGCTCATCGCGTTCATCGGCATGGACGTCCTCGGCGTCTCCGGCAACCTGATGAGCCTCGGGGCCATCGACTTCGGGCTGATGGTGGACGGGGCCGTGGTCATCCTCGAAAACGTGCTCCACACGGTCCACAAGAAGCGCGAGGCCGGCGAGAAGGTCGATGCCGCGACGATCCTCGGGGCGGTCCGACGCGTCGCGAAGCCGGTGGCGTTCGCGGTGGGCATCATCATCCTCGTTTACGTCCCCATCCTGACCTTTACGGGGATCGAAGGGAAGATGTTCCGCCCGATGGCGATCACCGTGGTGCTAGCCCTGACGGGGTCGCTGGCGCTCACGCTGACGCTCGTGCCCGTCCTCGCCGAGGTGCTGCTCGTCAACGCGAAAGACGGCGACACCTTCCTGATGCGGGTGCTCGATCGCGTCTACCGCCCGCTCCTCTCGCTTGCGATGAAGCTCCGACCCCTCCCCGCGCTGGCCGCTGTCGGCGTGTTCCTCGTGAGCTGCGTGGTCGTCCCCTTTCTCGGCGCCGAGTTCGTCCCGACGCTCGAGGAGGGCTCTCTGGCGATCCAGATCATCCGGCCGCCGTCGGTGTCGTTGGAGGAGTCCATCCGGCAGGCGACCGCCGTGGAGCAGACGCTCCTCCGCGAGTTCCCGGACGAGGTCGCGGACGCGGTGTTCAAGACCGGTCGTGCCGAGGTTGCGACCGACCCGATGGGTGTCGACCTCTCCGACGGCCTCATCGCGCTGAAGCCGCCCGACCAGTGGACGAAGGCGGGTGACAAGGAAGAGTTGGTCGAAGCGCTGCAGGCGAGGCTCCTCGAGAGCGTGCCCGGCGTCAACTTCGGCTTCTCCCAGCCCATCGAGCTGCGCGTCAACGAGCTGATCGAGGGCGTGCGGTCGGACGTCGCCATCGTCCTGTACGGGGACGACCTGGCCGAACTCGGGAAGGCGGGCGAAGCGATCGCCGCCGCGGTGCAGGGGATCCCCGGCGCGGCCGACGTGAAGGTCGAGCAGGTTGCCGGGCTCCCGATGCTGCGGATCGAAGTCGATCCGGAGCGGATCGCGCGGCTCGGCCTGTCGGCCGAGGACGTGCTCGCGGGCGTGGAGGCGCTCGGCGGCAAGGAGGTGGGCACTGTCATCCAGGGGCAGCGCCGGTACGCCCTGCAGGTGCGGTTCCCCGAGGAGGTGCGAAAGGACGCGACCCGCGTGGGCCAGATCCTCGTCGGACGGGAGGGCGGCACGCGCGTTCCGCTCGCCCAGGTCGCGGAGATCGTGGAGGAGGAGGGCCCCCTCCAGGTCAGCCATGACGGCGGCCGACGGCGGCTCACCGTCGAGGTCAACGTGCGAGGGCGCGACGTCGCCGGGTTCGTCGCCGAGGCCCAGGAGACCATCGACGCGTCGGTGAAGCTGCCCCCCGGCTACTCGGTGGAGTGGGGCGGATCGTTCAAGAACCTCGCCGCGGCGTCGGGGAAGCTCGCGGTGCTCGTGCCGCTCGTGCTCCTGCTCATCTTCGTGCTGCTGCAGGCGATGTTCGGGTCGGCGCGGATGTCGCTCATGGTGTACGCCAACGTCCCGCTCGCCGCCACGGGCGGCATCCTGGCGCTCCTGGCGCGTGGCCTGCCGTTCTCCATCTCAGCGGGCGTGGGCTTCATCACCCTCTTCGGCATCGCCGTGCTCAATGGCATCGTGCTGGTCGCGCACATGCGACGGCTCCAGGAGGAGGGTCGGACGGCGCTGGAGGCGGCGGTGACGGGATCGCGCGACCGGCTCCGGACGGTCGTGATGACCACGCTCGTGGCCGCGCTCGGCTTCCTGCCGATGGCGCTGGCCACCTCCGCGGGTGCCGAGGTGCAGCGGCCACTCGCGACGGTGGTGATCGGAGGGCTAGTGACGAGCACGCTGCTGACGCTGTTCGTGCTGCCGGCGCTCTATGCGTGGCTGATGAAGGGCGAGGACGTGCCACCGGTGTCGGCGGCGGAACGTCCCATGTGACGGACTCGAACGCGGCTCGCACCGACGACGCCGAGCACGGCGGCGGACCGTGCTACTCGCTGCGCTCATCTCACTCGGAGGTTTCCGTGAGCAAGGGCGGCGGCGGCAAGGGCGGTGGCGGCGGCGGCTCGAAGGGCGGCGGCGGCGGCTCGAAGGGCGGTGGTGGCACCCCCGGTGGCGTGACCGGCGGCGGCGGTCGCCCCAGCGGCACGGGGAGCCCCTCTGGCGGCGGGCGGGGCAACAACCCGGCCGGAGGCCGGAAGAAGTAGCCCTCCCGGCTACCCCGCGGCGGGGGGGCGGCCTCGGGAAGGAACTGCGCCTCGAAAGCCAGCATCATCTCCGACCCCCACGCCCGAGAGTCCAGCTCATAGAAGTTCGAAAACCATTCGGCCATCCCGACCACTGATCTGGAGGCCCGAGACGGCGGCGAACTGTCTCGGGTCTTCCACCTTTTCTGGCCATTTTGCGGTTCGAATCCGATCAGGGGCCCGGCAACCGGACCCTGACACGATCAGGTTCAACGGTGAGAATCGCCCGGCGCTCCAGGTCGTTGGCGTACGCCGTGGGCACCTGCACGGCGGCGTTTCCCTGGTCGCGCGCGCCCAGATGCCCACCAGGCGAACGATGCCCGCGTGCGGCGCGCCCTTGACGATCGCGAGTTCGCCGAAGTCCTTGTCGAGCGTGATCAGGACGCGGCCTTCCGCGTGCGCACGGTCGAGGATCGCGGCGCCGCCTGGGTCGCCGCCCCAGTCGCCTACCCACGCCACGTCGTGTCCCGCTGCGGCCATGACCTCCCGCGCGCCGCCCCACACGCAGGAGTCGAGGGGGACCTTCATGCAGCGGAGATGCGTGGCGCGAGGCGCTCGTGCGCGACGAGCCGGCGGGCGTACTCGACGCAGGCGAGCACGTCCTCGCGCTCGATCCACGGGTACCCCTCCAGGATGGTCTTGACGTCGTCGCCTGCAGCGAGCATGCCGAGCACGTGCTCCACCGCGAGGCGGTGACCGCGGATGATCGGCTTCCCGCCGAAGATGGCGGGGTCGATCGCGATGCGGTCGAGAAGGTCTGCCATGAGGGCTCCGGGAGCCATCATCGCCGGATGCAGGGGTGGAGTCCCCTCGCAGGATGCGGGAGACGACGTAGCGGACGCCCTCCACGTCGTTGGGCGCCCGAGTCGCGAGCAGGTCCACGCCTCGCGGCGGCGGCCCAGCGGGAGGGGGTCGCCGAGGGGTGGCCGGCGCGGGTCGAAGGTCGCCAGGGGCACGCCGCGAGACACGTGCCGCAGCGATGTGATAGGAACATCCAGCCCCTTCAGGAGGCCGCAGCATGCCTACGATGTCCGCGATCGCACTACTGGCGCTTTTCGCGGCTACGTCGCCGGCCCTGGCCGAGGACACGCCCCAAGAACCGACGACGCCGCCTTCTGCAGAGCAGTCCGGCGTGGCGGTCGCGCAGCCCGATGGCCGGCCCCATCTGAAGGTCGTAATTGAGCCGAATGGTACAATCTTAGTGGAAGATCAGCCGGTGGCCGTGCGGGACTTGGGTGCCAGGCTTGATGAACTGGCCAAGTCCGGCGGCGTGGTCTGGTACCATCGAGATCCACGTCGCGAGCCTCATCGGAACGCCACGAAGGTCCTCGACATGGCCATGGAACGGTCGTTGAGCATTCGGATGTACTGCGATCGGGGATTCACTCAAGTTTTTGACCCGACCAAGCCGGCCTGCTGATCAGCGGCACAACTCGCGGCCGCGAAGCCGTGGCAGGGTCGCAGCCTTCAAAGCCAGCATCCTCCCCGCCGGCCCCCCGCGGGGTCGAGGAAGAAAGATGGGATGAGCTGGACGGACCCCGCGCGCGGCCTCCCGCCTCTCCCCGGCTACCTCCAGTGTGCACCCTGTCACCCTGAACCACCGACATGGACTACGCGGGCATGGACCTTCACCAGAAGTTCAGCGAGCTGTGCGTCGTGGACGACGCCGGCGAGGTCGTGGAACGCGCGACGATCTCGCCGACGGAGGCAGCGCTCCGGCGCTGGTTCAAACGCGACCCCATGCGCATCGCGGTCGAGGCGTCGAGCGTGTCGCCGCGGGTGGACATCCCCCTTCGGGAACTCGGGTCGACGGTGGTGGTCACCACGCACCTCCTGGCGGTGGATTTGCACGTCCGCTCGGGCTAACGGACCCATGTGAACCAGCCGGTGGAGCCTCGTCTCGCTGAATACGTCTTCCGCTGGCACGACCAGGCAACGGTCGTACGGTGGGCCATCGGTCTACGATATTTCGCATTTTACCGCGCGCTCGGTGGTCATGCGAACGACGGCGACCTGTTCAGGGTCGAGTTTCGCTACGCGGACGGGGCCGGCCTCCTGAACAAGCTGGCGGTCCTCGGTGTGGTGCCGCCCACGTTCTTGCCCGACGCTCCGCGCATAGAGCCGGGGCGTGCCTACCCGGGGGACACCATGCCACCGTCGCGGATTCCAGGACATGAGGATCGCGGGCAGCCAGGCTGGGTGACCGTCGCGGGCGATCGAGTCTTCGTCTACGTGTACGAGCGGACCTTCGGGCTCTGGGTGAGCGGGAGCTGTGACAGGAACGACCATGAGGTCACCGAAGACGACTACCGCGTCTGCCAGCGCCTCGAGGCTGAGTTTGATCGCCTGCAACTCGCGACCGAGGTTGATCGGACGCGTGAGGCATCCTCCCACTGCATCAATCGCCGCAACTACCCGGAACTCTTCGAGGAGGCAAGTTGACCCGCGCAACGCGCTGGCCGAAGCCCGGTACCGGGGTGAGGACCCCTCATCAAACGCCGGCCCCCCGCCGAGGCGGCAGTGTGGCGGCATGAGCACCTGGGGCACGATCGCCCGGTGGTTCGTCCCGGCCGGGGGCCTGGGGACGAAGGTTTGGTTGCATCTCGACCGGGACAGCGTTTGCGCAGCTGATGACTGCGTCTCCCACGCGGAGCGCCGAGAGGTAGCGGCGAGTGCGCCAATCTCGGAGGTCTTGCAGGAGGTCATCACCGGATACCTCCCCACGGTAGCCGGGCCGGCGACCTGGGTGGCCCGAATCAGCGGTCAGAACGGGGTCATCCTCGCGGTGGTGGTGCAGGGTCAGGGCGAGCCGCGGTGGGTCAAGTCGGGTTGGTCTCTCCTGAGCAGGGCACGCGGACGAGAGACGACCAGGCTATCAGGATTCGACCGGATTTCGTTCAATTACCGAGGGACTGAGGATCCGGATCGGGTCATGGACTCACTGTGACAGAGCAGACCCGCCGGGTTGATACCGTCCCTGAAAACAGCGGGGTTCCATGAGCATCTGGAGCACCGTGGCCCGCTGGTTCGTCCCCGGCGAGCGCGCGGCGACTGTCAGTCCCAGTACCCCAGCCGGGGCTGGTGGAACCGGACCTCCGGAAGACGCACGAGATGGCCGGGCTCTTCGAGGTACCCCATGGGGCTCGCGACGACGCTTGGACAGCGGCGCTACTCGACAACGTGGGGGACGCATCCTTCGCCGCGTGGGCGCCACAGATTCGCGTGGGCCCGGACGGCCTTGGCTACTTCGGACTCGCGCTCCCTGCACCGGGCCCGTTCACGCCGTTCTCCATCCGCACGCTCCTACCACATCTCCTTGAGTCAGGGGTCGGCGTGACTGTCGGCGCAGATAACCTCCGTCCTGAGTGGGTGTTTCGGCACGGGGACGTCGTCAGCTTCGCCGTGACCGACGCATTTCTCCAGGCGGTGCCCGTCGGGGAGGTCGGACCGCTGGAGGGTGTCGAGATCCTCGTCGCGTCCCCCAGCACAAGCATTCTCCCGACGCCGACTCGTGCAGTGCTCCGACGGATGTTGCAGGGCCATGGTGTCCCGGATCCCAGAGTCGGCCTCCTGTGCGTCCCGCGAGAGGGCGGCGTACAGCAGATCCTCGCCGTCGACCTCCCCGCCGAATCCACCGTCGGCGCCGATCAGGTGCTTTCATTGGCGAAATGGCTCCTGCCTCGCCACTACCGGGTCGTGGGGATCCCGCCGAGCCTTCGCAACTCGATGGCTGTGCTGTGACCGCTTCTGCGCCAGCCCCGGCCGGCTACGCCGGGCCGGTCACTCTGGTCGGGGTGTCTCCCCGTGATACTGCGGTTGCACCTCCATCATGAAGGCCGCGATCTCCATCCCCGCCGCGCCCCTCGGGGCGACCGAGCCGTGAGCGCGAGCGCGGTCTTCTGGCAACTCGCCGCTGAACTGCAGGCCGAGAACCCCGAAGTGACCGAGGGAACAATCATGAAGGGCCGCTGCCTGCGGGCCGGCGGGGCCTTCGTCGCCCTCGTCGACTACAAGGGTGCTGGACTCGTCGTAAAACTCTCCCGTGCGCGGGTGGATGCGCTCGTGGCCACGGGCGAGGGTGTGCCGTTCGGCCCGGCCGGGAAGGTCTTCCGCGAGTGGGTGGCGGTTCCCGAGGTGGACCGCGAACGCTGGCTCGCGCTGCTCCGCGAGGGCATCGCCCTGGCCATCCGGGGCGGCAACTAGGCGCAGGCTCGAGGTCCGGCGGCCACGCCCCGTGCCCCACGGCACCACGGCGGGGCGCGCGGCCTGGGACCGCCAAGCTGCCCGCAGCACCGGCTCCGGGAACCCCGCCGCGGCGCCGGGCCCGCACCAAGTGCAGGCGGAGACCCTCGCTACCCCCTGGACTTGACCGCCCGCTCCTCCACCAGCCGGAGGACTTCCTTGGCGGGCACCACCTCGGCGAACGCCACGATCCCCTCCGGAAGCTCGCCTCCCTTGTCGGTCGCGTAGCGCTTCGACACCGCGAGCACCAGGTTCGGAGGGCCGTGCTTGGCCGTGGCGGCGAGCCGCGCGGCGATGCCGCCCTTGCGCCAGAACCCGAGGATCTCGAGGTACGCCACTCGTCCGCCCTTCTTGAACGCGAAATCGGGCACCACCACGCCGGCGGCCCCCTGCACCAGAGGGAGCGGCTCCCGCTCGACCGTCCAGCCGCTGTCGAGCGCCTCGAAGCGCTCGCGGAACCACTCCGCCTCGCGCGTTTCGTAGGCGCCCACGTCGCGGTAGTGCGAACGGAGGCCGGTCCGGTCGGTGACCGTGAGGGTGGGACGAAACCGCCGCCACGCCACCTCGGCCCTGAGCGACCAGGGCCCAGGGGCCAGGGCAAGCGCGCCCACGAACTTCGCGAGGGCCAGGCCGTAACGACTCGTGGCCGAGAACAACGACGCCGGCCCGTCGATCGAGAGCCGGTAGTCGGTGCCCTGGCGGCTCGCGACAAAGCAGAGCTGGTTGAACTTCACCGCACGCAAGAGTTGACGCAGGCGCGCCGGCTCGGGCGCCGTGAGCACCACCTCCACGCCAGCGGCCGAGAACAACAACGCCTGCACCAAACCGAGGTTGTAGCGATCCACCACCGCAGCGGCCTCGGTGAGGGCGCAGCTCACGAGCCGCTGCTCCGCCGGGTGGTCCGCGTACATCACCTCGAGCACGGCGGCCGGGTCCATGCCGTGCGGGGCGCCGACCCGCCCGAGGACGTCGTCGCGCGTGACCAGGCCCTCGATCCGGATCGGCGACAACGGCCCAGCCAGAGCGCTCTGCAGCCAGACGTCGCGGCGAAGCTGGCGAGGCTCGACCGCCGCCTGGGTGGCGAACTCGCAGCTGTCGAACACCACCTTCGCCAGGCCGTCGAACAGCTTCCGGTCGGTCGCGTCGCCGAGCAGCGACTCGAGTTCCTCCTCGATCTCCCCGCGTCGCGTGCCCACGCCCTGGGCCACGCAAGCGAGGATGTCGCCCGCGCGCTCCGCCACCCGCTCGTTCGAAAAATCCACGAACCCCGGGAGCAGTTCTCCCTTCTTAACCGTGGCTCGGACCAAGTCAGCGGTAAGCATCGTGCTCCCGGCGGCGCTCGCTCGCGGCGGCCTCGGTGGTGCCCTCGGCCACGAGCTCGTACAGGCTCGCGGTCTTTCCCTCGCTGGGTCGGAGAATGCGCCCCAGGCGTTGCACGGCCTCCCGCACGGTCGACGTCCCGCTCACGACGATGGCCACCTCGGCCGCCGGGAGATCCACCCCCTCGTTGAGCACCCTCGACGTGGTGATGCAGTGCACCTCACCCGCGACAAAAGCGTCCAGGATCCAGCGCCGTTCCTTGATGTCGGTGTGGTGGGTGATGCACGGCACCAGCAGGTCCCGGCTGATCCGCATCGCGGTGTGGTTGTCGTTGGTGAAGATGATCGCCCGCCGACCACGGTTCTCCGCGAGGATCTGCCGTACCACCTCGAGCTTCCGTTCCGTGCCGTGCGCGATGCGCTTGGCGGCGAGGAAGGCCTTGAACGCCTGGCGCCCCTCCTTGCTCCGGCTGGCCTCGATGATGAACCGCTGCCAGCCCTGGGGCCCGCGCATGTTGATCTGCCGGGAGGCGACGAAGTCCTTGTAGATTCCTCGCAGTTCCTCGTACTGGGCCTGCTCGTCCGCCGACAGCGCCACGCGGATGACTTCCGTTTCATAAGGCGCTAGGAAGTCGCCGGCCAGGTCGGGGATCTCCACGCGGTGCACCTCGGGGCCCACCACGGGGAAGAGGTCCACGTGGCGGCCGTCGGGCCGCTCGAGGGTGGCGGTGAGGCCCAGCCGCAGGGGCGCGATGAGCCCTTCGGCCGCGCGCATGAACGCCGGGGCCGGCAAGTGGTGCACCTCGTCGAACACCACCATGCCGAAGCGGTGCCCGTACTTGTCGACGTGCATCCAGGCGCTGTCGTAGGTGGACACCGTGATGTCGCGCACGTCGTGGACACCGCCGCCCAGGGCGCCGATTTCCACCCCGAAGGCGGCGTGGAGGTTGCCGATCCACTGGGACATCAGGTCGATCGTCGGCACCACGACCAGCGTGCTGCGCCCGGCCAGGGCCATGCATCGCTCCGCCACGAAGGACTTGCCCGCGCCGGTGGGGAGCACCACGATGCCGCGCCACCGCCCGACTTGCCAGGCCCGCACCGCCTCTTCCTGGTACGGCCGGGGCACGCGACCGCTGAGGTGGCGCAACGCGACCTTGTTGTAGCCTCGGGCCTCGTCGACCAGGTCCACGCCCGCGGCGCGCGCCGCCTCCACGGTGGCCGCGTAGAGGAAGGCCGGGGCACGCGACAACCCCACCCGGTGGTCCAGGGCGAAGCCGCCGGGCAAAGCCGCGAGGTCCGCGCCCTCGACGGTGATCGTCCCCAGGTCCCAGCGCAGCGTCCACATCGCCGCGCCCTCTATTGCCCCGGTCGACCAAAAAATGGCCCGGGCGTCGCGCTACGTGGCGCCCGTGGACGCCGAACCGCTCTACCACCGGGCCGCCGACGTGTTCGCCATCCTCGACGCGCTGGCGGCCGAGCGTCCCGGCGTGGTCGAACCCATCGAGATCGGGCGGAGCGTCCAGGATCGTCCCCTCCGTGGCTGGCAGTTGTCGGATCCCGCCGCCGAGACGGTCGGCAAGATGCTGGTATTTGCCAACATCCACGCCCTGGAATGGGTACCCACCGAGGTGGCGCTGGCCTTCGCGGTGGAGTTCGCGAAGTTCCCGGTGCCCGGCGTGGAGTTGATCGTCGTGCCCACCCTCAACGTCGACGGCCGAGTGCTGGTGGAGGAGGACCTGGCCGAGGGTCGCAACGTGTACCGGCGCGGGAACGCCAACCGCGTGGACCTCAACCGCGACTTCGCCGTCCACCGCGAGGCCACCGCCGCCTGGAAGGCCCTGATCCCCAGACGCTACGTGGTGTCGCCGGCGGCCTTGTCGCAACCCGAGTCACAAGCCATCGACAGGCTCGCGGCGGAGCGAAAGTTCGACGTGGCGATTTCGCTCCACGCCTTCGGTGGCTTCTTCTACTACCCCTGGGCCGGGAAGTGGCCGCGAGCCGCCGACTGGGCCGAGTTGCACCGCCTGGGCGTCGTGATGCAGGACGCGATGTCGCAGCGCCCCTACAAGCCCCGGCAACTCAGCCGCTGGGGCTTCTTCTTCCGCGGGCAGGGCATGGAAGTGGACCACCTCTACGGCCAACACGGCGCCATGAGCTTCCTGGTGGAGACCACGCGCTCCGGGATCGAGCGCCCGGCCGACCTCGGCACGTCCTTCCGCTGGTACAACCCGCGGGACCCTCGCCCCCACGCCGCCGAGGGCGTGCGTTACCTCCGGGCCATGGCCACCGAGATCGCCCAGGGCCGCGCCCGAAGGAGCCCCCGGTGAGCTGGATGGATCGCCTTCTCGGGCGCGCGAGGCCGCCGGAGCCCAACCGCAGCTTCGACCTTGCGCTGGAACGCTATTTCGCCCCCCAGGTGGCCAAACTGCTCCGCGAGCAGGGGCCAGGCGCCCTGGCTTCGACCCGGAGAGAAATCTCCGTGGTTTTCGGCGATCTCGTTGGGTTCACGCGCTTCTCCGAGACGGCCACGGCCGAGGAATGTGTCGCGACACTGACGCACTACCTCGACGAACTGGTGAGGGTGACCCTGCAGCACGACGGCACGGTCGACAAGTTCATGGGCGACGAGATCATGGTGCTGTTCTCCGCCCCGTTGGCCCAGCTCGACCACGCGGACCGCGCCCTGGCCTGCGCGCGCGACATGCAAATGGTCATCCACATGCTCAACACCGAGCGTGAGCGCCGTCGGCTCCCGACGCTGGGGCTGACGGTCGGCGTCAACAGCGGCGAGTGCGTGATCGGTCACGTCGGCGGGGAGGCCAGGGTGCAGTACAGCGCCATCGGCGACGCGGTGAACGTGGCCAAGCGCCTCCAGGGACTGGCCAACACCGGCGAGATCGTGGTCGGCGAGCGCACACTCGAGCTGTCGTCTGGCTACCCAACCGCCCTCGAGGAACACGCCGTGCGCGGCCGGGCGGCCCCCGTCCGGTGCGCCCGCGTGAGGGTGCTTGCCGGGCCGTGACGAATTGCGACGACGGGGAGGACTAGCCCCGGCGGCGCGGCGTGCATAGAGCGCCGCCCCGTCCCCCTCACCTCCCCAGGCAGACACACGAGATGATCTCAGTCCAAGGCCTCACCCACTACTACGGGGAACGCCGCGCGATCGAAGATATCGGCTTTGATATTGCCGAAAACGAGATCGTAGGGTTTCTCGGGCTCAACGGCGCGGGCAAGAGCACCACGCTCAAGGTGCTCGCTGGCCTCGTCATCCCCACCGCCGGCAGCGTCCAGATCGACGGCACGGACCTCGTCAGCGCCTCCGCCGAGTTCCGCTCGCGTATCGGCTACCTCCCGGAAGATCCGCCGCTCTACAAGGAAATGACCGTCCACGAGTTCCTGCTCTACGCCGGGCAGCTCAAGGGGCGGTCGGCGACGGAGGTGGCGGCGCGCATGGACCAGGTGCTCGCAACGTGCCAACTCCAGCACGTGCAGCACCGGGTGATCGCGGAGCTGTCCCATGGCTACCGCAAGCGCGTAGGCATCGCCCAGGCCATCATCCACAACCCGCGACTGGTGATCCTCGACGAGCCGATCAGCGGCCTCGATCCCAAGCAGATTGTCGAGATGCGGCAGGTGGTCAAGACCCTTGGCCAGCAGTGCACCGTCCTGATCAGCAGCCACATCCTGGCCGAGATCAGCGAAACCTGCGACCGCATCATCGTGCTCAACGGCGGCAAGATCGTCGCCCAGGGCACGGAGGCCGACCTCGCCCGCGACGCGGGCGCGAAGGGCACGCGGCTCACCCTCACCGTGCGCGGCGAGGCGGAGCGGGTCGAGGGGGCGCTGAGGTCGGTGCCCGCCGTCACCAAGGTGGCGGTGGAGTCCGAGCCCGAGGGACTGCTGAAGGTCCACCTGGCCCTCGACGGCGACGCCCGCGAGTCCGTGGTGGCGGCGCTGGTCACCGCCGGGGTGGGCGTGCGGCGCATGGTCGAAGACGATTCCGAGCTCGAGACGATCTTCCTCGGGCTCACGCGAGGGGCGCAAGCATGAACGGGATCCTGCTGGTGGCGAGGCGCGACTTCGCCGCCTATGTCAACACGATGTGGGGCTGGGTGATCCTCGGGATCGCCCTGCTCATCGACGGCGTGTTCTTCAACGCCTGGGGGCTCGGCAGCACGCCGCAGTACTCGGCGACGGTGCTAGAGCGGTTCTTCTACATCAACGGCGGGGTCACCCTGATCGCCGGGGTGTTCATCACGATGCGGCTGTTCGCCGAGGAGCGGCAGACGGGCACCATCGTCCTGTTGGAGTCGAGCCCGCTCTCCGACGGGCAACTGGTGCTGGGGAAGTACCTCTCCGCCATGTTCTTCCTCTGCTTCTTCGCGGCGCTCACCCTCTACATGCCGGCGCTGGTCATGGTGAACGGCAAGGTCAGCGCCGAGGAAGTGATGGTCGGCTACCTCGGGGTGCTGGCCATGGGCAGCGCCGGGGTCGCCATCGGCACCTGGGCGTCCAGCATCGCCCGCAACCAGATCCTCGCCGGCGCCGTGGGCGCGGTGGGGGTGGTGGCGTTCGTGGTGTGCTGGCTGCTCAGCCGGGTCACGGACCCGCCCTTCAAGGCCATCATCAGCTACGTCGCCTTCTTCGACAAACAGTTCAAGCCCTTCCAAGAAGGCCGTATCAACACCGAAGCGCTGTTCTTCTTCGCCTCGGTCACCTTCGCCTTCTTGCTGCTGGCCACGCAGGCGCTCCGCGCCCGGAGGTGGGAATGAACGCCCCCACGATCCTCTACCTCGTCGGTAGTTCCGCCATCTTCCTCGCCGAGCGCATGTTCGGCGGCAACGACGCCGTCCGCTGGGCGCTCCTGGGACTGGGCGGCCTGCTGGCCTTGCTGGCGGTGGGCGGTCGGTTGTCCACCTTCGAGCGCCACCCGGTCGCGACGAAGCTCGGCGTCCTGTTCTACGCGATCTCCATGTCGGCGGCGCTGTTCTACGTGCTGCAGCTCAAGGACGTGGTCGACTTGTTCGGCTTCGCCGACGACACTGCCAAGGAGCTGCGGGTGGCGCTGCAAGCGGCCATTCCGCTGGCCTGGCTCGTGGGGGCCTTGCCGGCTTTCGGGATCAACCGCACCCTCGCTGCCAGCCCGCACAGCGTCCACCCGCTGCGGGTGGCGGCGGCCTGGGAAGGTGGCCTGGCCGTCGCCCTGGGCCTCGGCATGCTCTTCCCGTTGAACTACCTGGCGCACGAGCACAACGAGCGCTTCGACTTCGGCTTCTTCAAGACGACGAAGGTGGGCGACGCCACCCGGAAGATCGTCGATTCGCTCACCGAGCCCGTGCGCGTCGTGCTCTTCTTCCCGCCTTCGAGCGACGTTCTCAGCGAGTTGCGCCCGTACTTCGACGACCTCGAGAACGACGACCTGTCCGTCGAGGTGATGGATCACGCCATGGCCCCCGACACGGCCAAGGAGTGGAAGGTCAGGGACAACGGCAACATCGCGCTGGTGATGGGCGAGAAGGTCGAGATCATCAAGCTCGCCGACAAGCTCGACAGCGCCAAGAAGGACCTCCGCAAACTCGACGGCAAGGTACAAACCTCGCTGCTCAAGCTCACGAAGGAAAAGCGCACGGTGTACTTCACCGTGGGCCACAACGAGTTCTTCTGGAAGAACGCCGCCAGCGACGAAGAGAACATCGACACCATGAAGAAGGCCCTGGAGGGGCTGAACCTCAAGGTGAAGGAGCTGGGCATGAAAGACGGCTTGGCCCAGGCCGTCCCCGACGACGCCGCCATCGTGTTCGTCGTGGGGCCCCGCAAGCCCTTCTTCCCGGAGGAGATCGCGGCGCTCAAGGCTTACCGCGACCAGGGTGGGTCGCTGTTCATGATGCTCGAGCCCACCGACGACGTCGACCCCGCGCTCTACGCGCTGGGCGGCGTGGAGTACACCGCCATCCCGATGTTGTCCGACAAGGCCTACATCCGCGTCACCGGCGGCCTCTCGGACCGGGCCTACATCGGCACCAACAAGTACTCTTCCCACGAGTCGGTCACCTCCCTCTCCAAGAACAGTCAGGACCTCGTGCTGATCACGCCGGGCGCGGGCTCGGTGAAGGAAGCCGCTGCGCACGAGGGCAAGGTCACCGTCACGGTGAAGGGGTCGAGCGAGTGGTTCCACGACGCCAATGGCAACTACGAGTTCGACAAGGACGCGGAGAAGCGCAGTGGTCTGGACCTCGGCGTGGTGGCCAGCGGCCCCGCCGCCGGCGGCGACAAGGACGAGTGGCGCGTGGCCGTGCTCGGCGACGCGCCCGTCGCGTCGAACATGGTGCTGGACCCTAGCCCCCCCACGCAGGTGTACCGCGGGGAAACCAAAGGTTGGCTCACCGCCGACCCCGCCATCGGCGGCGAGACCGAGTCGGAAGAAGACGTCAAGATCCAGCACACCAAGGAGGGGGAGGCGCTGTGGTTCTACGGGATCACGGCGGGTTTCCCGGCGCTGGTGTTCACCGTGGGTGCGCTCCGAGTGGCGCGCCGTCGCAAGAAGGGGGCAGCATGATCCGGCCGTGGATGGTGTACGGGGCGATCCTCGTCCTGAGCTTGGGCGCCTCGTGGGTGCAGTTCACCCACGAAGACCAGGCCGCCGAGAAGGAGGGCGTGGTGCTGGTCGACGCGAAGGCGGGCGACGTGACGGAGGTCACGTACACCTCGCCGGAGTTGGAAGTGGCCTACGTCCAGACCACCGACGCCGCGGGCCCCTGGGGCTGGGTGACGGTGACCGACAAGAAGCAGAAGAAGGCCAAGGAGGGCGAACCGCCACCGCCGGTCGAGGTGAAGGTGACCAGCTTCAAGGCGGGTAGCGCGGGCGAGAAGCTCCTCGAGGGACTGGCACCGCTCTACGCCATGCGCGAACTCGTGGGCATCGACGACGCCAAGATCGAGAGCTTCGGCCTCACCAACCCCGACAGCACGGTGCAAGTGAAGGTGGGCGGCAAGACCGCGACCCTGGAACTGGGCGGCGAGACCTACGGCGCCAAGGACCGCTACGTCCGGCACCGCGAATCGAGCAAGTACTACGTGGTCGACGACGAGTTGTTCAAGCCCCTGAAGTTCGCGGCCACCCGACTCCCCGAGCGCGGCCTCAGCAGCTTCGCGATCGAGACCCTCGACAGCGTGACCCTCGCGAAGGCGGACCGCAAGGTCGAGTGGACCCAACACAACAAGGAAGACCGGAACGCCGACTGGTGGGAGCGCCTCCCGACTCCCGGGTCCAGTGAGGTGGGCAAGAAGGACGACACGTTCGCAAATTGGCTCGAGAAGGCGATGAAGCTGAAATCGCAGAACTACGTGCAGGAGGCGGATCGCCCGGCAGCCCTGGTCGGCGACTTCGAAATCACCTTTCGCGTCAAGGGGAAGCCCGACGAGACCGTCCGGGTCCAGACTGCCGACGAGGACTGGTTCGCCGCCAGCGAGTTCACCCACGGGCTGGTGAAGCTCACCAAGTCGGCCGCGCGTGACGCCGCCGACGAAGTGACCGACATCCTCGAAGGGCGCGAGCCTGCGCCCGACGCCAAGACGCCCCCGGTGGCCCCGTCGCCGGGGGAGAGCAGCGAGAGCGACGCCCCGCCGAGCCCCGTGCGTCCGGGGATGCCGGGCATGCCGGGCATGCCCCCGGGCATGCCGCCCGGCATGCGGCCCCCCGCGCCCATCAAGTAGGACGGGCCGGGCCCCGCGGCTCAGGGCGCGTTGCGGAGCGTCGCCACCCCCACCTCGTCCGGCGGGAGGCTGCACAGCCGGGCCTCGACGCCCGTGGTATCGCCCGCCCCCAAGACGAGGTTGACCGCCAGCAGTTGCGCCCGCGAGAGCGGAGCCTCGACGAAGAAGCGCCCGGAGTGGGGGAGCCGCGTCGCTCGGCGGAGCACGTACACGTCGAGCGGTTGACCCTCCAGTTCGAAGGCGACGTTGAACTGGTCGACCGACGGCTCGGCGATGTCGAGCACGAGGTAGCTCCCGCCTGACGGGGTCCCCGGGGGCACCTGCAACGCGGGCACTCGACCCTGGGCGGCGTCGACCGAGCCCTGGGCCAGCGGCACAGCACAGGTCCCGTAGAGCGCGGGGATTGCCTGCCGGGAGAACTCCGCCATGTCCTGCGGCACCCGCCCGGAGATCTCCCACGCCAGGAGTCGCGGCGGCTGCTTCCGCGCCGCCTCGGTGTCGATCCAGTCCATCAGGCCGGTGCGGTAGCCCCCGGCGTCCACCCCCACGTTGAGGACGTCGGTAACCAGCGCCTCCCGGAGCCAGCCCGCGACGTTGAACTGGTCGTCGCCGCCCTTGTTGGTGTGGCTCGCACCGGCCAGCACGACCTCGGGCGCGGGCCAGTCCCCCAGCAGGGCCCCCGGAGGCGCGCCGGCGGGAACCGACTCGAACACCGTGAACGCCTCGGGCGGCGGCCGCGCGCCGCCACACTCGCGTTCCACCCGGTTGGCGAAACTACCGGGGTAGGTCCGGGAGCTGTTGCCGACGTTGTTCCAGGCGCTGGGCGTGAACGACAACCCCGATGCTGTCGCGAGCGTCGCCAACGCGCGCATCGCGCTGCGCGCCCCCTCGGGGCGCCAGTGGTGATCGCGCGCGAAGTAGTACTCGTCGCGCGAGCCATCCGCGAGGGCGGCTTCGAGCAGGTTGGGTACCAAGGCGCCGCTGCGGCCCAGCGCGGCCACGGCCGCGTCGTAGTCGGCCCGGACCTGCGTGGCATCGAAGCTCGCCGCCAGGGGGTCGCCGACGTCGACGTGGTCGCTGGCGACGGCGCCCCGGGGCGGGAGCAGGAGCACGGCCAGGGTCGTGCCCCGGGAGCGCAAGTCGGCGCTGAACCGCGAGAGGGCAGCGACGGTCTCGTCGCTCACGGCGTAGGGCGGCGCCAAGTCGGTGCCCCGAAAAATCCAGCCGTCCCGACCCAAGACCAACGGCTCCTGCACGTCACCCTTGTCGGCACTTCGCACCGCGTCGCAAAGGGTGAACGGCGTGGACGCCGCGGCGCCCGGGGCGGCCAGGGCAGGCCCCCCGCGCCAGGCGAGGGCGGCGGCCGGGCTCACGGCGCCCCTCCGCGCACGGCGGCGGCGGCGGCCGCCCGCAGCCCGC
>CAYHRZ010000049.1:0-3883 GCA_964359125.1 uncultured Klebsiella sp.
GAAGTGCTCACCGAGGGCCCGGGCCCCAACTTCACGCTCACCTCGCACATCACCGGCGACGAGGGCAGTTCCAGCGTCTTGATCCTCGACCAACTCGGGCGCACGACCTGGTACGTCCGCCCGGAGTGGGGACACACGCCCGTGGCGCGCTTCGGGCAAGACGGCACCACGGTGATCTACCTGGTGACCAGCAAGGAGCACGTCGAGAACGCGGTCGTCCGGCGGCAGGCTCTGGCCGGCGGCGCGTACGAGGAGGTCGCGACCCCCTACGCCCACCACGACGTGGTCGAGGTGCCCGGGATCGACTTCGCCTACATCGCCGCCGAGGGGCGCGAGGTCGACGGCGAGAGCGTCGTGGGCGACAAGATCGTCGAGCGGCTGGCCGACGGCAGCGAGCGCGAGGTGTGGAACGCCTTCGACTGGTTCGAGGTCGTGGAAAACGAGGGCTGGAATGCTGGTTACTACCCGTTCGGTGTCGACTGGACGCACGCCAACGGCTTGTTCTACGACGAGGCCTCCGACAGCTACCTGATCTCGCTGTACTACATCGACACCGTCGTGAGCGTGGACCGCGCCACGGGCACGATCAACTGGCAACTGGGCGGTGACGACACGGACTTCGTGCTGCCCGACGGCTACGTCTTCCGCCACCAGCACGCGCCGAGCGTCGCCCCGGGAGGCGAGGTGTGCGTGTACGACAACGCCGGCGGCAGCGAGGGCTCGCGGGGGCTGTGCTTCACCCTGGGTAGCAGCGAGGCCGCCCTGGCCTGGTCCTTCGACCCGGCCGACGACCGCCGCTCGATCCTCCTGGGCGACGTGGACCGTTTCGACGACGGCTCGTCGCTGGTGGCCTTCGGCGAGCACGGGGAAGTGACCCAGGTGAGTCCTGGCGGGACCGTCGACTGGGAGATCGACGCCGCCGACATCGGCGTGGTGGGCAAGGTGGAGGCGCGCGACTCGCTCTACCCGCCCTAGGGTGCTGCTGTCTGCGCCCGTGGAACGTGGCCGCGCCCGTGGAACGTGTCCGCGCCATCCATGGCGCCTGGGACCCAGGCCCCGTTCAGAGGTTCCCCCCTCAGGCCGTGAACTCCCGGCCCCGGCTGTCGTACACTCCCGCCATGCGCGCGAGCCATCCCCCGGCGATCCTCGCCCTCCTGCTCCTCCTCCCCAGCGTGGCCGTCCCCGCCGAGTTGCCGAGCATCGACAGCCCGCTGAAGACCGGCCAGTCCGCCAAGGGCGACTGGGCGGTGGTGATCGGCGTGGAGGACTACGCCTTCCTGCCCGCCCCGCCCTACGCCCGTCGCGACGCCGAGGCGATGTACCAGTTCTTGCAGTACACGCGCGGCGTCCCCGCGCAGCGGATGGCGCTCCTCGTGTCGGGCACCAGCCGGACGAAGATCGAGCGCGCGGTGGCCGAGGCGGGGGCGTCCGTGGGCCCCGGGGGCACGGTGACGTCGGACTGCTGGCGGGACAGCTACGCGGGGCTCTCGACGACCAACCCCACCGGCGCCTCGGCGGGCCCCTACCGGGTCCTTCGGGGTGGCAGCTGGTTCTCGTCCCCTGCGTACGCGCGTGTCGCATACCGCGACTGGAGCGGGTCGGGCGATCGCTACGACGACCTTGGCTTTCGCCTCGCGAGGGCAGGCCCCTGACCCTCGATCCCCCGTTCCCTGGTCCCTCGGAGAGCGGCGTGGCACCTGCGGCTCGGGTCGGCCCCGCGCCGGCGGCGGGCCGCCGCGGACCGGGCCGAAAAGCGGAGCCCGTCCCCCACGCGCGCCGAGTTCTTGGCGTCTCTGCGCCTTGGCGCGCCCTGTGCCCCGCCGCGCCGCCGTCGCCCCGGCCCGCCCGAGGTCTCACGCCAAGCCGCGAAGCCGCAGAGAGCGTGTCGCGACGCGTGCGGGCGGCAATCCTCCTCCAACTCGGCGCGGTCGACACCCGCGAGCCGCGAGCACGTCGACGGCCCATCCGGCCGGGCGACCCGCCGCGGACTCGGGGCCCGATCAATCCACCCCGACGAGAAACGCCGATCGCTGCTAGAGCGGCTACTTCGCGCTGATCGTCACTCGCTTGATCACCACGTCGGTCGTCGGCTTGTCGCGACGGTCCTTCTCGACGCGGGCGATCTTGGCCACCACGTCGAGGTTCTCGCAGTCACCGAAGATCGTGTGCTTGCGGTTGAGGTGCGTGGGGGTGCCCTCGGTGATGAAGAACTGGGAGCCGTTGGTGTCGGGACCCGAGTTGGCCATCGCCAGGAGGCCCGGCTTGTCGAACTTCGTGAAGTCGCCGACCTCGTCGGCGAACTTGTAGCCGGGGCCGCCGGTGCCGCGGCCGAGGGGGTCGCCGCCCTGGATCATGAAGTCGGGGATGACCCGGTGGAAGATGGTGCCGTCGTAGAGCGGCCGCGTGGTCGTCTCGCGAGTGGCCGGGTCCGTCCACTCCTTCTCACCCCGCGCGAGTTGCACGAAGTTCTGCACGGTGGCCGGCGCCTCGTCCGGGCGCAGGGTGCACGTGATGTTCCCCATCGAGGTCTCGAAGGTGGCGCTGAGCTTCTTCCCGGGTTCGAAGCCCACAGCGGCGGCCTGACCAGCACGATCCGCCGCCGCATTCTCCGACTCCGCCCGCGCCACCTGGGCCTTGGTGGCTTCGAGGTCCTGCTCGAGCCGCTTGTTGGCGCGCTCGAGGTCGCCGACACGTTGTTTGAGCTTGTCGTTCTCGTCGATGAGGGTCTGGTCTTTGCAGGCGAGCAGCGCGAGGAAGATGATCATGGCGGCCCGCGCGTAACCTGCCCGGAATGCGCTGGCCCGGGGCTCAGCGGGGCGCGAAGCTCACGGCGCGGAGCACGGGGGGCCGCTCGGGACGGTTCTTGTCGCCCCGGGGAACGGCGGCGATCCTCGCCAGCACGTCGAGGTCTTGGCAGTGGCCGAGGGCGGTGTAGCGACCGTCCAGGTGGTGGGCGGGGCCGAGCGTGACGAAGAACTGCGAGCCGGTGGTGTTGGGGCCCCGGTTGGCGAGGCCGAGGAGCCCCGGGCGTTCGAACACCGAGGCGGCCGTTTCCTCGGGGAGCATGAAGCCCGGCCCGCCCGTGCCTGTCCCGGTGGGGTCGCCGCCCTGGACGAGGAAGCCCGGGATCACCCGGTGGAAGAGGGTCCCGTCGTAGAGCGGGCGCGAGGTGGTCTCGCCCGTATCGGGATCAATCCAAGGTTTTTCACCCGTCGCCAGCATCACGAAGGTTCGCACGGACACCGGTGCCCACGCCGGCTCCAGTGTGCAGTCCACGGTGCCCTGCGACGTGAGCAACGCCATGGCGATGGGGACCTCCTCGTCGACGTCGCCCTCCGCGGCCTGGCCGCCGCCGGTCGACGAGCCGCTGCCCACCGGGGGACGGGCGGGCTGCGGCGGCCGCGACACCGCCGCGATCGGCGCGGCCAGCGCGGGGCCAACAGCGAGGAGCAACAGTCCCATCATCGGGGACAGTCTTGCCGTCCAGCCTTGACGTGTCAAGGGTAATCGCGGGTCGTCCATGTTCGTCTGGGTTACAGCATGCCCGGGAATGGAGCCCTTATGCGCGTCCGTGTGTTCCTCCGCAGCCCGCTGTTCACGTTCGCCGGGCACGTGCCGCGCAACGCCTCGGTGCTGGAAGGCGTGGTGAAGGAGGTCAACGACCTTGGGTACACCGTGCTCGTCGAGTCCTTCGCCGACGACCGGGGCCGGGCGTTGGAGGGTGCCGGCGCCACGCTGATCCTGCCGCGCGAGAAGATCGACCACCTGCTCGTTGTCGGCTAGCGTCGGCCTCGCTTGATGCTCTGGCTCCTCGGCTGCGACGTGCAGCTCGCCGGCAAGGTGCAGACGCGCGTGGTGGACCTGCAGGCGGCCGAGAATTATT
>CAYHRZ010000049.1:3893-17504 GCA_964359125.1 uncultured Klebsiella sp.
CCGCCGCCGACGGCACCTTCGTCACGCGCTGCCCGCGGGGAACCTACACCTTCGCGGTCACCCACCCCACGCACGCCTCGGCCGAGCTGGTGGCCGACGCCGACTCGGTGTTCGCCCCCGAGCCTTTCTCCGTCACCCTGGTGCCCTGGCCCACGGAGCCGGGCTTGTACCTCGAACCCGCCCTGGATCCGCTGCCCGTCACCCCCCTGGTGCGCGTGGCCACCGCAGAGGAGCAGCGGTTTTGCCTCGGCGAGGGCGCCACGCTGGCCGAGGCCCCCGCGCGGGTGTCGCTCTTCGACCTGCACTCGGTGGCTTGGCGGGCCTACGCCCTCGACGCGGGCGGCTGCGCCGTGGTGCTCCGCCGCCCGGCCGGCACGACGTGGTGGCAACCCGGGGGCACGCGCGTGGCGGAGACGAGCCGCACCGCCCTCGCGCCCGGGCGCGACCGCGTGGTGATGGAACTCCCGGCCGGGCGCTACGTGGCCGTGGCCTGGTTCGACGGATTCCTCGTCCCGCACGACGTGAGCGCCGACAGCTACCTCGCCTGGGGCATCGTGGCCCCCGGCCGCTGAGGCGGGGTCGCCGATGGTGGACCCGGCGGGCCTCTTCTCTCGCGTGCCCGAGCTGGTGCCGCTGGCGCGGTCGCACCCGTCGCTGGCCGACGCGGTGGCCAGCGGCGACCCGCACGCGGCCTGGCACACGTTGCGGGGCCTCCGCGGGAGCGCGGACGTCGAAGCGACGGTGAGGCTGCTCCGGGCGAGCCGGTCCCTGTTCCTGCGGCCGCTGGACCGGGCGCCGGCGCTGCACACGGTCGCCGGCTGCGGGACAGCCCTCCGGGGCCGGGACGACGAAGACCCAGCGGCGGGCACGTTCGTAGCCACGCGCTGGGTCACGGCCTTCGGGCTCCCCGTGTACCCCCTCGCCCAGTACCTGGTCAGCCAGGCCGGCACTCGCGACTTCCGCGTGTACGGCGAGGTGCCGACGGACTCCCTGCTCGCCGGGAGGCGCAGGATGGGCTTGGCGCTGCTTTGCCTCGCCGTGGTGCTGGCCCTCGGCGGCGGCGTGGACCGCTTGCGGGGGGCCGACCTGTCGGTGGTGAACGGCCTGCCCGTCGCCGTCTCGGTGACCCTGTCCGGCCAGGTGGTCGAGGTCCCCGCGGAGGGACGGCACGACGTCCGCGTGGCCGCAGGCACCGTCGACTACGTCGCGCGGGACCTGGGCGGTGACGTCGTCGATGCCGGCCGGGTGACGGTGCAGTCCCTGGTCGACGTACAAGTGGTCAACATCCTGGGCGCGGCCCCGGTGTACGCGACGACCCCCCGCCCCGGCGAAGCGGCTTCACCCGTGGCGGGCGCCGCGCTGGGCTGCGGCGTGGGGTGGCGGGCTTTCGCCTAGGTCGACCACGCCTGGCCCTCGCCGCCCGACGCTTCCACGCCGCGCGCCCGTGCCCGCACGGTGGTGGCCCTCGCCCCGGGCGGGTGGCTCCAATGCGTCGCGCTCTTGCAGGGGTGGGGCGAGCAGGGGCGGGCCGCGGCGCTGGCGAGGCAGGTGGCCCACGTGCTGGGCGACGCGCGGGCCGTGGCCGCCGCCGCCGAGGCCACGGTCGAGGCCGCCGGCGCGCTGGAGGCGCTGGCCTGGCTGCTCCCCTACGCCGAGGCACGACCGCTCGACGCGTCGTTGCAGGGGCAGGTCCTCGCCCTGATGCTCGCCGCCGGACAACACGCGGCCGCCGAGGCTCACTTCGAGGCCCTCCGCGGCGCTCACCCCGACAGCCCGGTGGCCGCGAGCCTCTTCGCGCAGTCTCGAGCCGACCTGGCCGAGGCCCGCTCCGCCTACGAGGCGGCGGCGCGGCAGTTCCCCAACGACGTCAGCATCGCGGCGGGCTGGGGAGAGTTCCTGCTGGCGCAGGCCGAGTGGTCCTCCGCCTCGCGCGAACTCGAGCGCGCGGCGCGTTTGTCCCCCGGCCAGGAGGCCGTCGACGTGGAGCAACGGGCGCTGGCGCTCGCGGCGTCGGGGGCGGTGGCGCGGGCGCGCCGTCTCCTCGAGGAGCAATCAGCGACGTGGGCGGGGAGTCCCTCCGGTTTGCGCACCTACGTGGCCCTGGCCTGGCGCGACCCCGACCCCCAGGCCGGGCAGGCCGCGGCCAGCGCCCGCGTCCTGGAGCGCGCGGGCGCGGAGCGCGCGGCGGTCGAGTCGCTCTTGATCCACGCCTCCCTTGGACGCGCCGCCTCGCGCGAGGCCCTGGCGGCGCTGGCCTCGGAGCGCGACCGCCGCTTGCTGGTCGCCACCTCCCGGCTGGTCCAGGACCCGGAGGGCGCGATGGCGGCGGCGCGGACACTCCAACCCCCGCAGGTGGCCAACCTGTACCCCGCGCAGTGGATCCTGCTACGCGGAGAGGCCATGCGCGCTGGTGACACCGACCTCCAAGTCCGGCTGGACGACAACCCGCCCGTGCCGGCGCCCGCGGCGCGCCTGGCCCGGGAGTTCGTGGGCGGAGCCGCACCCGCGGCGTCGCTGCGGGCCCTTCCCCCGGAGTGGGCGGCGGCGGCGTTGCTCGCTCGGTCGCGACAGCCGGGCGTGCCCGCCGACGAAGCCTGGGCGATGCGCCGCTTGGCGACAGCCCGCGATCCTATCGACGCCCTGGTGAGTGGTGCGGCCCGCAGCTGGCCCTGAGCCGACGCCGCCCTCGGCCGCCGCCCTGGGGCGTCGCGCGGCCTTGGCCCTGGCGCTGTTCGTCGCGTGGTGGGGTTTGGTGGTGGGCGTGGTGCTTGCCCTCGGCGCCGTGGCTTGGTTCGTCGGCTGGGACAGCGCCCCGGCCGTGGGGGGCGCCGTCGCCTGCGTCGTCGTCGCGGCAGGGGTGCTCTCCCGGGCCTGGCCGTCGGGGGGGCGGGGCCCCGCCCCCCCCCCCCCACCGCCGGCCGCGGCCCCGGACCTGGTGGCCACCGTCGCGGCGGTGTGCCGCGGCTCCGGTCGGCACCTGCCGCCGATCCTCGCGGTCGTCCCCGAGGCTAACGCCTACGCGGGGCGTGGACCCGGCCGGCTCGCTGGTGCCGGCCGCGAGATGATCGCACTCGGCATCGGGATCCTCCCCATCCTCGACGTGCCCACCCTGCGCGCCGTGCTCGCCCACGAACTCGGCCACCACCGCGCTGGGGCAGTCACGCTGGGCCGGTGGGTACACGGTGCCCGCGCCGGGTTGTTGCGGGCGCGGCTGCGGAGCAGCGAGGGACACGTGCTCGCCGGGCCCTTCCGTTGGTACGCGCGGCTATTCCTGCAGCTCAGTGGCTCTGTGTCGCGACAACACGAGTTGGATGCCGACGCGTTCGCCGCCTCCACGGTCAGCCCGGCGTACACCGCCGAGGCGCTGCGGAGGGTGTCGGAGAACGCCCCGCTCTGGGAGGCCTACTGGCGGGCAGAGGTCGTCCCCCTCCTCGACGCGGGCTTCTTCCCCCCGCTGGTCGAGGGCTTCGAACACTACCGCCGCGTGGTCGCGCCGTCGCCGCCCGAGCGGCGGGCGGCAAACCCCCACGACTCCCACCCGCCGTTGGTCGAACGACTCGCCGCCCTGGGCAACCCCTCGCCGCCGTCGCCCGGGGAACCGTTGCTCTCGCTGGTCGGCGACCTCCGTGCGCTGGAAGACGCGGCGGTCCAAGCCGCGATCTCCGGACGCGGCACGCTGCGCGTGGTCGACGCGCCGGGCAGGCGGCCGGGGCCCGGCGAGGTGCTGCTCGAGCGGGTGCGGTGGGAGGACGTGGCTCGACGGGTGTGGTTGCCCCGCTACGCGGCCGAGGTCGCGACTTGGGGCTCGCGACTTGGGCCGGATGCCCTCCACGCGGTGCCCCGCCTCCGGGCCGACCCCGGTGAACTATCGGCCTGGTTCGCCGCGAGAGGTCCGAGGGTGCTCAGCCCCTTGGCCGCCCAGCGGCGGCACATGGACCTCCTCGCGCGGGCGCTCGCGGTGGCGATGGCACGCTGCGGTTGGGCAGCCGAGTCCATGCCCGGCGTGCCCCTCACGATGGTGCGCGGCGGTGCGCGGGTCGATCCCAGCGCGGCGGTGCTCGCGGCCGACGACGCCACCTGGCCTGCGCAGTTGGAGGCCTGGCTGACGCCTCAGAACTGCACGCCCACCGACAGCGTGCCGCCGTAGAAGTCGTCGGCGATCTGTCCCACCGCGTCGCCGTCCCGGTTCTCGATCCCGATCTCGCGGAGCGACATGTCGAAGGCGCCGCTGGCGTACAGGAACGGCAGGAAGGCGTAGCCGACCTCGAACTGGAACTCGGTGTTGAACGGCGCCGAGCCCCCGGCGAGTTGCTCGTTGAAGGTGGTGGTGAGGAACAGCGCCGGGCCAATATCCGCGCCCAGCTCCGCACCCACCGAGAGCGAGTTCAACGCGAGTTGGTCCAGCAGGATCTCCTCGCCTTCCTTCACGGTGTAGGTCTGCACGTCGCTGTTGCCCCAACCCACCCGCGCGCCCACGTGGAAGGTGCTGTCGCCCACGTCGAAGGGGTAGCGCCCGATGGCCACGACGTGCTCGTTGAGCACCCAGTCGTACACCAGCCCCGCGCTCGCGCACTCGTTCTCCAACGCGGCGCAGAGGGGCTTCGGGTCCACCGAGTACACCGTGGCACGGATCGCGGCTTCGGCGCCGATGTACTCGAAGCCGGGCACGAAGAAGCGGGCCTGGGCCGCGCCACCCTGCGACTGCGACGACAACTTCAACTCCTTCGGGAACAGGACCGTGGTCTTGCTCAGCGGTAGCTGGTCGTAGCTGTAGCCCCCGATGGTGAAGCCAGCGCGGGCGCGGAGAAAGGGACGGTCACTCTTCGCCAGGGGCGCCTTTGCCACCGTCACGGTGGTGGTGGGAGCGGGCGTGGGGGCCGGGGCCGGCGCTGGGGCCGGCGGAGGTGGTGGTGCCGCCGCCGGGGCTGGCGTCGCGTAGGGATCCACCGCCTCTTGCGTGACGAATGGGCTCTCCGTGGACCAGGCGCTCTCCGCGCCCCCCACCGGGACGCGCATGAACGCGCTGGCACTGCCGTCGATGGTGGCCACCGACACCTTGAGGTCGCCGGACGCCGACGACGGGACGGTCAGGGTGGCCTCGTACACGCCGCCGCCCACCTCGGTGACGCCCGACACGGTGCCCGCCGAGGTGAGGAAGTCGAGCTTCTGCCCGCTCACCCCCTGGCTCTGGTCGTCGTTCAGCGTGATGCGCAGCTTCACGCTGCCACCGGCACTCACCGAGGCCGGCTCCGACACCATCGCCGCTCTCGACGCCTTCACACCCCCTGCCGCGGCCGGCGCCATCGGGGCGATCACCGCGCCCTGCATGCCCTCGCGCTCGATGCGGAGTTCGCCCAGCGCGGCACCCCACTCGTTCACCATGGCCGCCTCGTTGCGGTTGCCGGCGATCGGCAGCGAGGGCAGGCCGAGCGTCTCGGGGACCTGCGCCAGCGTCGTGGAGGCCACTGCGCCCCCGGCCTGTGCCTCGACGTGCACCAGGCCGGCCTTGCGGCCCGCCGTGTAGTGCACCTGCGCCAAGCCGTTGGCGCCGGTGGTCGCCGACGCGGGGATCGCCCCGTCGCCCGCCAGCAGCTTGAGGCTGACCGGGACGTTGGGCACCGGGTAGCCGAACTCGTCCACGCTGACGATGGTGAGCATCGACGACGACAGGCCGTCGTTGTTCACCCGCGTGCGGGAGGGAACCACGAGGACCCGCGCCATGGGGTTCCCCGTGCCGGGCGTGGAGACCACGGCCGACAGTTCCACCGGGCCACTACCGCTGGTGGTGAACACGCCCTGGTAGTCGCCGTTCTTGAGGTCCTTGACGTCGCCCTTCACCCGGGCGCCGCTGGCGTTGAAGGTGACGGTGCGCCCGCCGAGACCGGAGCCGTCGGGCGCGGTGACTTTCGCCATCACCTTGAACCCCTCCGCGGCGGGGGGCAGGAGGGTGGGCTCCGCCGTCAGCGAGGTGCTCGCGGGGCGGGTGCCGACCAAGTTGATGGGCGCCGACGTGGTCTGCGCTTGCGGCCGGGCGCTGAGGCTGGCGGTCAGCGTGGCCTGGGCCGCGCCGCCGCCGTTCGGGGGCGTGAAGAGACCCTCGTAGACGCCGTTACCGAGGTGCTTGGCGGCACTCACGGCGCCGGCCGTCGTCGAGAAAACCACCTGCGCGGCGCTGTCTGGCTTGCCGTCCGGGGTCGCGACGTACAAGTGCACCGGGAGCGACAGCCGGGCGTCGGACGGGATGCCCGTCGGCAGCGGCATCAGCGCGATCCGCTTGCCCTCGGGGACCTTCAGGTCCAGCGCCTCGCTGGTGGACTGTCCCCCGGCGACGACGGAGATCTTTTCCGCGAGTTGGGCCCCGGGGGGCACCATCAACGGGACACGCGCGCGGCCCTGGGCGTCGGCGGGCACCGGCCCGAACTGCTGGTCGCCGATCTTGATGATCACGCTGCTGTTGGGCGCGGCGTTGACCGGGAAGTCGACCTTCCCCCACAGCGGGATGGCCACGGCGCCGAAGCTCCGGCCGGGGTCGCGCCTGTCGACCACGGTGACGATGGCCACGTGGGGGTAGTTCACCGAGGGCGCGGTGTAGAGGGCGCTGAACTGCCCGCCACCGAGGTTCGTGACGTTCTCCACGGTGCCGCTGCTGGCCAGGAACGCCAGTTCCACGCCCGCGAGGTTCTGCCGGTCGCCGCCGGCGAGGTTGAAGGAGAGGTTCGCGGTCCGGTCGGAGCCGAGGATCATCTTCGGGGGATTGGCCGCCGCCGCGAGCTGGTGACCGCGGGGTGCCGAGACCGTGAAGTCGAAGGACTTTTGGAAGGTGTCCTTGCCGATCTTGCCCTTCAGGGTGAGCGTCGCGCTCACCCGGGCGTCGGCCTTGGGCGGCGTGTAGGTGATTTTCCACAGGCCGCCGCCGGCGTCGGTCATCGCCGAAACCGCGCCGGTGGTCACGCTTGGCTTGAGCGCCAGGCCGGTCAGCGGGGCGCCGCTGGCCCCTAGCGCGAGCACGTAGAGGTCGGCGGTGGTGACCCCGTCGCCCACGATGCCGGTGGGCGACACGAGGTCCACCAGGCCGGTTCCCTCGAACACGGCGGCCGGCTGGGCCCACGCCACGCTCGGTGCGGCGAGAACCTCGGTAACCACGCCGAAGGCGACGAGTTGTACGATCAGCGGCAGCGAACGCATGCAGAAGCTCCAGTCCGGGGCCGGCCATGGTACTTCGCACCCCGGAGCACATCAACGCACATGCTGGCCGCCGGGGCAATCTCACACGCCTTTGACCGCGAAGCGGGCGGCTACTCTGCGCGGTGGAACGACGTGCCGTTGGTGCAAACCTGGCGTGCCCGCGTGTTGGCCGCCGTGGTGCGCGCGGCGCCCGTGCCGTCGCGAGTGATCGACGTCGGCTGTGGCGACGGCGCCGATGCCGCGGCGCTGGCCGCCGGCGGATACGACGTCGTCGGCGTGGACATCTCGCCCGCGATGGTGCGCGCCGCCCGGCAGCGTGGGGTGGCCGCCGAGGTGGGGAACGCGGCCGCCGACGGCCTGCTCGACGGCGCCTCGCCCTTCGAGGTGTTGCTGTCCAACTTCGGCGTGGTGAACTGTCTGCCAGGACTGGCGGGCCTGGTTCGGAACGCGACCCGACTGGTGCGCCCGGGTGGCGCGGTGGTGGTGGTCAGCATGGGCCCGTGGGCCGTGGCGGAGGTCCTGGCGCGGCTCCGCCGGGGACGCCTGCCCCGTCGCCACCGGGGGACGGCGAGGGTGCGCGGGGACTTGGTCCCCGTGACGTACTGGTCCCCGTCCGGCGTCGTCCGCGCGTTCGGGGCGGATTTTTTCGTGGAGCGAGTGGAGGCCCTGGGTCTGCTGGTCCCCCCGCCCGACGAGGGCGGTCAGCTTGGGCGCCGCTCTCGCGTCGAACCGGCCTTCGCACGGCTCCCGGTACTGCGATCCCTAGGCGACCACGCGATCGTGGTGCTTCGGCGCTGCGGGTGAGGGTCGTCTGCTTCAACCCCCGGGCAGCGCGTGCGCACCGCCGCCTGCCGCTGTCGATCCTGATGGTCGCCCGCACGCTGTCGCCGGGGTGGACCCTGGTCGACGGCAACGTCGACGCGGACGCCGAGGGCACGCTGGAGCGTCTCTGCGCGGCGGGGCCAGTGGTCCTGCTGGTGACGGTGATGCCCGGCCCACAACTCCGGGTTGCGACGCCATTGTGCCGGCGACTCAAGGCAGTCAACCCGGAGCTTCGCGTGGTATGGGGTGGGTACTTCCCGAGCGTGCACACCGACGCTTGCATCGCCGACGCCGGGGTCGACGGCGTGGTCGTCGGGCAGGGCGAGGTGGTGGCGCCCGCGCTGGTCGTGGCGTTGTCGGCCGGTCGTGATCCCTCGGGACTCGCGGGCCTGGTGTGGAAGGCGCGGGGCAACGTCGCCCGGGGGCCCGCCGGGCCGTTGCAGCGGTCGAGCGACTTCGGGCACCTGCCGTACGCGGCGTTGCCGATGGAACGCTACGCCGCGCGGACGTTCCTCGGAAAGCGTACCTTCAACCACCACAGCTCGGTCGGATGTCCCTACCTCTGCAACTTCTGCGCGGTGGTGAATCTCTTCGAGGGGCGATGGCTCCCCGACCCGGCGGAGCACGTGGTCGCCGCGGTACACACCCTTGTCCGCGACTACGGGGCCGACGCCATCGAGTTCCACGACAACAACTTCTTCGCCTGGGAGAAACGCTGTCGCGAGGTGGCGGATGGTCTAACCGGGCAGGGCGTCCGGTGGTGGGGCGAGGGTCGCATCGACACGATGCTGGGGTTCTCGGGTGACACCTGGTCGGCGATGGCGCGGTCGGGGCTCGCCATGGTGTTCTTCGGGGCGGAGTCGGGCGACGACGAGGCCCTGGACCGCATGGACAAGGGGGGACTCCGCGTCGCCGACACGCTGGCGCTCAACCGCCTGGCCCGCCGGCACGGCGTGGTGCCGGAGTTCAGCTTCGTGCTCGGCAACCCGGGTGATCCCGAGCGCGACATCGCGCTCTCCTTCGACCTGATTCGAAGGCTGAAAGCCGACAACCCCGACTGCGAGATCATCCTCTACCTCTACACGCCCGTGCCGTTGCCGGGGCAGTGGGACGAGGCCCGCGAACGCGGCTTTTCCTTCCCCACCACCCTCGACGGCTGGCTGTCGCCCCCGTGGACACAGTTCGACCACCGCCGCGTGGAGTCGACGCCGTGGATGACCGCGGCGCTGCGCCAACGCGTGGAGGACTTCGAGGTGGTGCTCAACGCCCGTTTCCCGACGTCCACCGACATCAACCTCGGCCCGGCACGGCGCCGCCTGGTCCGGGCCCTGGCCTCGGCGCGCTGGTCACGTGGTGTCTACAGCGCGCCGCTGGAACTGCGAACCCTGCTGAGAGCCTTCCGCTACCGCAGGCCGGAGGAGATGGGCTTTTGATCATCGCCCCCGTCGCCCAGAACTTGTTTTCGTTTTTTTGATTTATCCCGAGACTCGGGGTAAGGTGTCCCCGTGGGCCCCTCCTCGCCTCGACCCGCGACGCCGCCGCTCGGGGAGATCCTCGCCCCGACCTGGACGATGCGCGTGGCCGGGCTGGCGGTTGGGCCGCTCCTGGGTCGCACGCTGCGTGGAGGCCTGTTCGCCATGCCCGCCCGGCGGGAGGGCGATGACCCCGATCGCGTGGTGGAGGTGGCCCTGGCCGGTCCCGGCGACCTCGACGACGCCCGGTTCACCGGCCTGTTCGAGGCCCTCGCGCGGGTGGACCACCCCGGGCTGCCTCGGCTGCACGACGTTCGAATCGAGGGTCGACTCCGGGTGACGGTGATGGAGCGGGTCGACGGGTGGCCGCTCCGCAGCCTGCTTGGACGCCGCGAACTGGTGCTCGACGCGGTGCGCCTGGGCAGCCTGGGGCACGAGGTGGCGGACACGCTCAGGGCCTTGCACGACGCGGGTCGCCCCTTCGGCGTGGCCCACGGGCGTCTCGGCCTGACCCACGTCGTGGTGGAGCGCAGCGGGCGGCTGCGCGTGTGTGGCTTCCCGCTGCCGACGCACCTCGCTGGCGTGCTTCCCGACGCCATGGGCGTGGGCGGCATCGTCGCGGCGGCGGCGGTGGGCATGGCCCCGGATCCCCGCGGCACCACCCCCGCGTGGTTGCGTGGCCTCGCGCACACGTTGGAGCGCCCCGAGACGGCGGTGCGCCTGCCGGCGGGGCTGCGCAGTCTGCTCTGCGGCCTCCTTGCCCTCCACCCCGAGGGGTTCATGCCCGCCATGAGCGTGCTGTCCGCGAACTTCGCCGCGATCGCTGGTCGCCGGGCACCGAGCTTCGCCGTCGCCTGCGGATCTTCGCTGCACCACGCCACTGTCGGCCTCGTCCCCGGGCACCGGCCCACCGCGCACGACGCGCAGCACGTCGTCGAGGCACTGGCGTCGCAGGTGACGGCGCTGGCGCCCTACGCGGCCGGCTCGCCGCCCACCGAGTCGGGTGCCGCGAGCGCCCCCCGGCTACGACTGAGCGCCGGCTAGACCCCGGGTCGCTCCGCCGGGACAACCGCGATCGGGACGGACCTGCCAAGGTCGTGCAGCACGCCCGCGATGCCCGCCGCCGCCGCACCGGCGAGCGTGGCGCAGTGTTCCAGCCGGGGTCGGGAGGCGAACTGGGGGAAGGCCGCCGTCCGCTCGTTGCAGCTCGCGTCGAAACTGCCCCCGGCGGACGCCTCGAGTTCAGCCCGGTAGCGCCCCACTGCCTCTCGGAGCGCCGGGGTCGGCGGCCCGGCGGGATCCGGGTCGCCCAGCAACTCACCCAGGACGAGCACCCCGGCTTGGAGCGCCCCACAGGGGCCGAGGCCCAGGAGTCCGCCGCGGCGCAGCGACTGGTAGGGCTCGTGCCGCAGCCCGAAGGTGACGGCCAGGGCGATGCCGCAGGAGCGGTGTGCGACCTCGTCGCCCAGGTACAGCCGCTCCGCGCAGGCCCGCGCGGCGGCCACGTAGGCGTCCCGGTCGTCCACCTTGCTAGCGCCCGGGCGGGCGGCCGAGCGGCGACGGCGCCGCGGCGGCGGGCGCCACGCCGGCGCCGAGTTGCCAGTAGGGGCTCCCGGCCAGTTGTTGCTTGAGTTGGGTCACCTCGGTGGGGTGAAGCTCGAAGGTCTGGGGCTGCCCCGTCCGCGGGTCCACCTGGGTGGCGAACCAGCGGTCACCCACCTTGGACTTGTGCAGGAGCAGTCCGCGCGGGTCGTCGTAGACCAGGACGAGGTCCTTGGCGGTAAGCGGGCGGTTGGGATCCGGCTTTTCCTCGGGAGGCGGCGGCGGGGGGGGCTTGGCCACCTCGGGGGCGGCCTCCGACTTGGGCTTCGGCGGCGCCGTGCGTTCAAGCACCTCCTCGATTTCCCACTGGATCTCGAGCAACTCGCCGCGGCGAAGGGAGTCCAAGTGCTCGCGCGCGGAGCGGTTGGCGGGCCCGGCGACCAGCGCGGCGAGTTCGTCCTTGATGGGCTCGCGCTCGTTGTACGTTGCGCTCCGCAGCCGGGCCACGAGGGCATCGACCTCTTGCATGTAGGCTCTCCGTTGCGGCGCTCTTATCCCGGCGGCGGGATACTCGGCGCGGCGGTGGACTTCCTCGAGCGGCTCAGTGAACGCGACCGCGAGCGCTTCGTAGGCGCCGCCAGTGTCGTGCGGCTCGCCCGGGGGGAGTACCTCATGCGCCGCGGGGAGCGTGGCGGCGACGTGTACCGCGTCTCGGAGGGCGAGCTCGAGATCATCGACAACCGGCAGCAGCCCGCGGTGGTGCTCAACGTCGTCGGCAAGGGCGAGATGGTCGGGGAGATGGGCTTCCTGGAAGACCTCGTGCGCACCGCCGACGTGCGGGCGGCCGAGGCCACGGTGTGCCAGCGCTGGGACCGCGGTTCGCTCTTGCGGGTGCTCGACGCGGACCCCGTCTTCGGCGCGACGTTCTACAAGGCCCTCGCCGGCTTCGCGGTGCACCGCGCCCGCAGCATCACCACCACCGCCATGACCGGCACCCTCGGCGCCGCGAGGGCCGGGAGCGAGTCGACCTTCGCCCGCGCGCGGGAGTTGGCCACCTGGGCCCGCACCGAGATGGGCAAGGTGGAACCCTTGATTCGTCGCGACCGCGCGGCTGCGCGCGAGTCGTTGGGCGTCTTGCTGCGCTCGCTCATGCGCGAGCTCCAGTCGCGATTCGGCCGCGTCTCGGCGGTCGACCAGGAAGCGGCGGGCAGCTTGGTCGCCGAGGAGCTTTTGCCGTACGTGATGCGGTCGCACCTCGGCGAGTTGGCGAACGCCCGGGTCGAGGGCTGGTGCGCTGACTTCTGGACGATTGGGCACATCAGCAGCCGCAAGCCCACCGGCGACGGCCCCCTGGGCGAGATGATCGACGAGTGGGCCCTGGACCTGCCCACCGCGCGAGGCATGCGGGAGCGCCGCGCCCTGGCCGGATCGCTGGTCACCGAGTGCCTGCCGTCCGTGCCGCCGTTGCGCCTCCTGGCCCTGGGTGTCAACAGCGCCTCGTTGCTGGCCCCACACCTCGGGACCCTCGGGCGCATGGGCGGCGAGTTGGTGTGCCTGGACCCGGCCGAGGAGGCACGGAGCCTGCTCGACTCGGACCTCGCTTCCCGTCCTCGCGGCCTCCGGCTGAGCCACCAGTTGGAGGACCTCGCGCAGGTTTTCGCGGGCCGCTCGCGCTTCAGGCACGTCGACAAGCACGTCGTGGTGGCCGACTGCCTGCTCGAGTACTTGCCCGAGACGGCGGCGGTCGCGATGCTCCGCGCCTGCGCGGCGATGCTCGCTCCGGGTGGGTACGTTGTCGTCACCGCCGCGGCACCGGCCGAGGACGACCTGTTGTTCCGCTACCTGTTGAAGTGGCCGGTCATCCGGCGCAGCAAGGCGGCCCTCACGGGCCTGCTCGAGAGCGCCGGTTTCGGGGAAGTCCGCGCCTACGAGGCGGGCAGCGCAGGACTTGCGGCCGTCGGTCGACGGCCCTGAGCGATTTTGGAAAGTCCCTCGCCAGGAACAGGCGCGTGGCCTTGCACAAGTGCGGGGGGTGGCGTAGCCTTCGCAACCTTCCTCCCCCCTGCTCCCGGTTCCCCCGCTGGAGGTTTCATGCTGATTGCCCTCACCACCCTCGTCGCCCTCTCGATCGGCGGCTGTACCGGCGACGAGAAGCCGGCTGAAGTCGTCAAGCCCCCGGTCGTCGAGGCGCCGAAGCTCGACGCAGCCGCGCTGAAGGCCGCGGCCGAGAACATCGCCCTGGTGCCCTCGCCGGCCGAGATGCAGCGCGCCCTCGAGAAGAACGGAATCCAGCAGGGACTCAGCGGGCTCGTGCCGGATCGCAACCTCAAGATGGACATCGAAAACAAAGACGTCATCGCCGTTCGTACCGGTGTGGTGCTGGCCGACGCGCTGCTGACGGTGAAAGACGCGCCGAAAGACAAGCTGGTGACCCGCCTCGGCGCGGTGAAGGCCGGCATGGTGGCCCTCGGCGCCGGCGGCGACATCGGCGCTGTCATCGACGACCTCACCGCGCGGATCAGCAACGACTCCGTCTCCCGCGACGACCTCGTCAAGGATCCGCTGCCGGTGGTCTACAACAAGGCCATCC
>CAYHRZ010000050.1:0-14211 GCA_964359125.1 uncultured Klebsiella sp.
CCCCACCGGCACGTCAGCGATCATCTGCAGTCCCACGGCGTCCCCCAGCAGGTCCCCCGCCACCGGCGTGAAGTCGTAGGTCTTTCCCGCCGCGAGCCCCAGCACGGTGAACGCGTGCTCGGTGCCCACCGGGCCCTCGGGGGTGCTCTGCGCGTCGCCGTACTCCACGTGGGCCGCCACCGCCGCCGACGTCGTGAAGCGCACGTGCACCACGGTGGCAATGTCGGGGTCGGCCTCGACCTCGAAGCCGTCGATGCTGGCGCAGGCGAGGAGCAGGATCACGCGGACTCCACCACCAGGTGGACCGGCGCGTGGTCGGAGAGGTCCGCCTGCCGCTCGATCTCGCAGGAGAGCAGGCGGATGCCCGGCGTGGCCCACACGTGGTCGATCCGCCACCCGACGTCGTTGGCACGGGCCTGGCCGCGCTGCGACCACCAGGAGTAGGCTTGTGACGTGGGGTTGAGCTCCCGGAAGGCGTCGCGCCACCCCGCCGCGACCAGGCCGTCCAGCCACGCGCGCTCCTCGGCGCTAAAGCCGGAGTTCTTCTCGTTGGGCTTGGCGTTCTTGATGTCCATGGGCGTGTGCGCGATGTTGAAGTCGCCGCACACCAGCGAGGGCCGTCCCGAGGCCATGATGGCGTCGAGCCAGGGGCGGAAATGCGCGAGGTACGACATCTTCCAGGCGTGCTTGGCGCCGGCCAGCCCTTCCTGCGAACTGCCGCTCGGGAGGTACACCGACCACACGTCGAGCGCCGGCAGTTGCACCCCCACCACCCGCCCCTCGGCGTCGCCCCGGGGGTGGCCCGTGCCCGTCGAGTGGGTGACCCGCTTGCGGCGACTCCACACCGCCGTTCCACTGTACCCCTTCTTCTCGGCGGGGAAGTAGCGAGCGGCGTAGTCGGGCGGGCTCCAGTGCTGCGCCGGCAGGGTGTCCTGGTCGGCCCGTACTTCCTGGAGGCAGAGCACGTCGGGGCGGGTGCGCGCCAGCCAAGCGGAAAAACCTCGGCGCTCGGCGCTCCGCAGCCCGTTGACGTTGAGCGTGGTGACGTGGAGGCGGGGCACGGCCGCCCGCATATCGAGCCCGGCGCCCCCGGGGGACGATAAGTCGCGGGGCATGGCTACCGACACCGCGCTGTACGGCGACAACGCCAGCTACCTCGAGGCCCTGGACGGCGTTGAGCCGCCGCCCCCCGTGGCCCGCAGCATCTTCCATGGGCGAGGGCCCGCGAACGGCACGATTGCACGCGCTGCCGCGCCCGCGCGCGCGCAGCCTGCCGACTTCGCGGCCGCCGACTTGCAGGCCAAGGTGTCGCGACTCATCAACAGCTACCGCGTCCGGGGCCACGACGCGGCGCAGATCGACCCGCTGGGGCTCGACGCCGGCAAGCCGCACCCCGAGCTGGACCCCGCCTACTTCGGGCTGGGCGAGGCCGACCTCGACGTGATGGTGAGCACCTCGCCGATGTACGGCATGCCCGCTCACGCCAGCGTGCGCCACATCCTCGACCGGCTGCGGACGATCTACTGCGGCTCCATCGGCGCCGAGTACATGAACATCCGCGACACCCACCAGAAACACTGGGTGCTGGAGCAGTTCGAGCGTCGCTTGGAAACACCCACGCTGGACCGGCACGGGGCGATCCGCGTGCTGGACCACCTGACCCGTGCCGACGGCTTCGAGCGCTTTCTCGGCCTGAAGTTCCAGGGCAACAAGCGGTTCAGCCTGGAGGGCGGGGAGTCGCTGATCCCCCTCTTGCACATGGTGATCGACGAGTCGTCCCAGCACGGGGTCCGCGAGGTGGTGATCGGCATGGCCCACCGGGGCCGCCTCAACGTGCTGCTCAACGTGCTGCGGAAACCACCGGCGAAGATGCTGGCGGAGTTCGCCGGCGAGCACGACGCCCCCCGAGAAGGCTCCGGCGACGTGAAGTACCACCTCGGCTACAGCTCCGAGTACCTCACCCACCGCGGCGAGACCGTTCACCTGTCGTTGTGTTTCAACCCCTCCCACCTCGAGGCGGTCAACCCCGTCGTCGTGGGACGAGTCCGGGCGAAGATGGACCGCGCGGGCGACACGGCACGGAAGACCGGCCTCGCCCTGCTCATCCACGGCGACGCGGCCTTCGCGGGCCAGGGCATCGTCCCCGAGGTACTCAACCTCTCCGACTTGCTCGGCTACCGCACCGGCGGGACCGTGCACATCGTGGTCAACAACCAGATCGGCTTCACGACGACGCCCACCGAGGGACGGTCGACCCCCTACTCCACGGACGTGGCGCGGATGCTGGGCATCCCCATCTTCCACGTCAACGGCGAAGATCCCGAGGCGGTGGCCGCCGTCACTCGGATCGCGGTGGCGTGGCGCAACACCTTCGGTCGCGACGTTGTCATCGACATGTACTGCTTCCGCCGACACGGGCACAACGAGGCCGACGAGCCGGCGTACACGCAGCCGCTGATGTACCGGCGCATCGCCGAGCACCCCGGCGTCCGCGAAATCTACTTGCGACGGCTGATCGCGGAGGGCACCGTCACCCGCGCCGAGGCCGACGGGATGGAGGCCTCCTTCCGAGAAGAACTCGACGCGGCGCTGCACGCGGTGAAGACCAAGAATGGCGCGCCGACCCCCTCCGCGATGCAGGACCTCTGGTCCAACTACCACGGCGGCGAGCCCGACATCGTCGACACCACCGTGCCGCGAGAGCGGCTGGTGAGCACCCTACTGGCTCTGAACCACACGCCCCCCGGCTTCCACCTGCACCCGAAGTTGGCGCGCAGCGTGTACCGGCTGCGGGCGGACCAGGCGGCGGGGAAGAAAGCGCTGGACTGGGCGGCTGGAGAGCTGCTGGCCTACGCCACGCTCGTCCAGCAGGGCCACCGCGTACGCCTCTCCGGGCAAGACTGTGGGCGGGGCACGTTCTCGCACCGCCACGCGGTCGTCCGCGACCAGACCACGGGGGCGCCCTGGTGTCCCCTGCAGCACCTCGACCCGGAGCAGGCGCCGTTCGACGTGTTCAACTCCCTGCTCTCCGAGATCGCCGTGCTGGGCTTCGAGTACGGGTACAGCCTGGACTTCCCCGAGGCGCTCGTGGTCTGGGAGGCGCAGTTCGGGGACTTCGCCAACGGCGCCCAGGTGATGTTCGACAACTTCATCAGCTCGGGCGAGGCGAAGTGGAACCGCTTGTCCGGGGTGACGATGCTCTTGCCTCACGGCTACGAGGGACAGGGGCCCGAGCACAGCAGCGCGCGCATCGAGCGCTACCTGCAGATGTGCGCGGAGGGCAACATGCAGTGCGTCAACGCCACGACCCCCGCGCAACTCTTCCACCTCTTGCGACGCCAGGTGATGCGCCGGGTGCGCGACCCGCTGGTGGTGTTCACGCCGAAATCGGGCCTGCGGACGATGTCGTCGAGCCTGGACGAGCTGTCGACCGGGGGCTTCGCGGAGCTCATCGGCGACGGCTCGGGTCGTAAGCGGGTGGTGCTCTGCTCCGGGAAGGTCTACTACGACCTCGTCGCCGCGCGGGGCCAGCGCGACGTGGCACTGGTACGGGTCGAACAACTGTACCCCTTCCCCCTCGACGCTCTCCGCCACGAGTTGTCGCGACACCCGGGCGCTCCGGTGGTGTGGTGCCAGGAAGAGCCGAAGAACATGGGGCCCTGGCCCACCGTGGCACTGTGGCTGCTGGAGGCGGGGATCTCCGTGCGGTACGCCGGGCGCCAGGCGCGGGCCGCCCCCGCCACTGGCTACATGGATCGCCACCTGGCCGAGCAGGCGCAACTGGTCGAGGAGGCGCTGGGATAACAACCCGCCTCTCCCCTCCCCGCTCGCGGGAAGCCTTCCCGCCTCCTCCCCCGCGCGCGGGGGAGGCCGGGAGGGGGCATCCGGAGATCGCCCCGGTGCCCACGGACATCGCCTCGGGAGCGGATTAGTCCCCACCGATGTTCCTCCTTCTCCTGGCCTGCCGCGCCGAGGGCGACACCGCCAACACCGTCGACACGGGCGAGTCGGACGCCGACACCGACGCCGACGCCGACGCCGACTCGGACAGCGACAGCGACAGCGACTCGGACAGCGACACCGACAGCGACACCGACGCCGACAGCGACACCGACAGCGACAGCGATGCCGACACCGACACCGGGGGCGACACCGGGGGCGACACCGGGGGCGACCCCGACCGCTTCGGCGACTTCGTGTACACCACCGACCGCTACGAGGCGGACGACAGCTGTCTCGGAGCGACCTGGGACGCGCCCGAGGCGGTGTGCATGACCGACCACGACGCCAGTGGCAGGGTCATCGACTTCCAGACCAGCGACCCAGTGCCGAGCGCCACCTGGACCGGGTGGACCAGCGACGACCCGTCCACCCCGGCCGACGCGGGCGGCACCAGCGACAGCGACGGCGCCTGGTCGGGCACCCTGCCCGCGTGCACGCCGATCACGCTGTCCACCGAGGCGGCGGGGGCTGTCCCCCTGTACCAGCAGCACGTGGTCTACGCCTGGGACCGGTTCAGCCTGGTGTCGGACGACCTCGGGTCCATGTCCACCAGCACCACCGCGATCATCGCTGCCCTGCTGGGGGTGGCGTGGACGCCGGGGACGGGCATCGTTACCGGCCAAGTGTTCGACTGCGCGGGCGATCCCGTGGCCGGCGCGCAGATGTTCCTCCACGACGGCGCCGGTGGGGTGGTGGGATCGCCCCAGGTGTTCTACTTCAACGAGACCTCGCTCCCCGACAGCAGCCAGAGCAGCACCGCCGCCGGCGTCGGCTTCTACGTTTGGCTCGACGTGGAGCCCGGGACCTACACGCTGGAGGCCTGGGGCTACGACGGCACGACCCACGTCGAGCTCGCCTCGGCCAGCGTCACCGCGTTTCCCGAGAGCGCGTCGCTCGTCAACCTGCACGTCGGTCACGACGACGCCGTTGTCTACCCGGAGTCGTGCTACTGGGCTTGCGACGAGATCGACTGATGGCCGTGATTTCCTTCATCGACCTCTTCGCCGGCGCCGGCGGCTTCTCCGAGGGCTTCCTCCAGTCGGAACTACCGGGGAAGCGATTCGACTTCCTGCTGGCCAGCGACCTCAACGAGAACTGCGAACTCACGCACCTCGTGCGCTACCACCACCAGTTGGACATCCCGATCGCCTTCGTGCGGGCCGACGCCAAGGCCGCCGACTTCCCGGAACGACTGGCGCGGGAGTTGTCGCGACCGGTCGACGTCGTGTGCGGCGGCCCCCCCTGCCAGAGTTTCAGCCTCGCGGGCAGGCGGCGCAAGAACGACAAGAAGGACGACCTCTTCGCAGGCTACCTCCGGGTGATCCAGCGGCTACGGCCGAAGTACTTCGTGATGGAGAACGTGCCCGGCATCCTCACCAAGGACGGCGGCGCGCACCGCGACCGGATCCTGCGCGAGATCGACGGCATGGTCGACGGCGAGGCCGTGACCGGCATCGCGGCCAAGTTGCCCGGCGAGGGCGAACTCGGGTGGCTCCGGCGGCGGCTGCTGGGCGGCGACGAGGCCTACGCCGACGCCCTGGAACTGGCGTTCAAGAGCACCACCCGGTCCACCCTGGACTACAAGACCAGCAAGACCGACCGCGACGTGGCCACCGTGCGCCACGGCATCCGCTTGTTGGCGCGCAGCGCGGCGCTGGCGAGCCTGGCCGACACGGTGGTGCGCGAGAAGTCGCACGCCGACGTGGACAACGACGCCTTCGTCGACGACTTCGACCAGTTCGTCGACGCGATCCAGCCCCCGGCGATCGTGGAGCGATGCCAGGCCGCCTTGGCCGCGCTGGGTGTCCGCGACCTGGCGGTGGCGTTTCGGACGCGCCTGCTGACCCCCGCCGAGTGCCTCGACCGGGTGGCGGCGCTGCGCATGGACCTGCGCCCGGCGTGCGAGGAGGCGCGGTTGTACCGCTGCTCCGGCGCCATCACCCTGGACGCCTCCGACTACGGCGTGCCCCAGCGGCGCAAGCGGGTGGTGTTCATCGGCTGTCGCCGCGACCAGGTGCTGGTATCGGCGGTGCCGCCGAGGCTGCGCCCGGAGGAGCGCACCACCGTGCGCGAGGCCCTGTGGGACCTCGACTTCCTCGGGCCCGGCGACGAGTCCGACCACTACAACGGCGCCGCCCCGGTGGAGGTCCCCCGGCGAGCGGCCGACGGTCGCCCCGGCGGCGAGGGCAACTACGCATCCTGGTCGCGACACGGGCGAGTACCCGTGAAGCGCCCGCCGGTGTACGTCCGGTCGATCGAGGACTTCGAGGCTGGGAAGCTGTCTGCAGCGGAACTCCATAACCACCAAGCCTCCTCGCACAACGCGAAGGTCGTGGCCCGGTTGCAGGCGATCATGGCCGCCGGTCGCTACGAGGCCGACACCCAGGCCGACCTGGCCGCGATGGGGCTCGGCACGGGGAAACGCGACTACGTGCCCCTCCAGGCCGACCAGCCCGCCTCGACGATCGTGACCATGCCCGACGACTTCGTGCACTACCGGGTGCCGCGCTGTCCCACGGTGCGGGAGATGGCGCGCTTGCAGTCCTTCGACGACAGCTTCGTCTTCCAGGGCAAGCGCACCACCGGCGGTAGCCGTCGTAAGGACGAGGTGCCCCAGTACACGCTGGTCGGCAACGCGGTGCCACCGCTCATGGCGAGGGCCATTGGCGAAGAGATCCTCAAGCACATCCGGTAGGGCAGGGTCGGGGCGCAGCGCCGCGCAGGCTCACGCCGCCGCCGCCGTGGTCGACGAGCGCGGGTGGGCGCTCGCCGACGTGCCTCGCAAGTTGGAGGCCTGGTACGTCACCCACGGCCGGGACTTCTGCTGGCGACGCGGCGAACTGACGCCCTGGCAGGTCCTCGTGGCCGAGTGCCTCTTGCAACAGACACCGAGCGGCCGCGTGAATCGGTTTCTACCGCGGTTCTTCCAGCAGTATCCGGACGCCGCGGCGACGCGGGCCTCCCCCGTGCAGGCGCTGGAGGCCGCGCTGCGACCGCTGGGCTTCCAGCGGATCCGGGCCGCCAACCTGTCGGCACTGGCGCGGGCGCTAGGAAACGACGCGCCCCCGACGGACCGCGAGGCGCTGTTGCGACTGCCCGGCGTGGGGCAGTACGTGGCGGCCGCGTACCTGTGTACTATCCACGGTGAACGCACGTTCCTGCTCGATGTCAACTTCGCCCGGGTGGTGGAGCGGGTGTTTGCCCCGCGCCTGCGGCCGGACCTCCGCGACGACCCGGTGCTCGACCGCGTGGGCCAGGCGCTGGCCGCCACGGCCAGCGATCCCCGGCGCTTCAACTGGGCGGTCCTCGACCTCGGTGCCCTGGTCTGCCGTCCGCGAGCGCCGCGGTGCGGCGTGTGCCCCCTGGTCACCCACTGCGCGTTCGCCGCCGATCCGGGAGCGACGCCCGGCTCAACCCAGGAGTAGCGCGCCGCGGTACACCAAGAACGCGCCCACCCAGGCCAGCACCGTCATGTAGACGAACAAGAAGGTGGCCCACTTCCACGACCCCGACTCTCGCTTGACCACCGCCAGGGTCGACAGACACTGCGCGGAGAGCGCGAAGAAGACCATCAACGAGGCGCCCACGGCGGGTGTCCAAAGGGGGGACCCGTCCGGGCGGCGCTCGCTGCGCATGCGGTCGCGCAGGGGGGTGGACGTCTCGTCGGCCCCGTCGCCGATGCCGTAGATCACGCCCATCGTCGAGACGAACACCTCCCGGGCGGCGAAGGCGCCCACCACGCCCACGCCGATCTTCCAGTCGAAACCCAGCGGCGCGATGAGCGGCTCGATGGCCTTGCCCATCCGGCCGCCGTAGCTCTGGGCGAGGCGCTCGCTGGCTTGTTCGGCGTCGAGTTGGGCCACCGCGTCGGCGCCCGCCCCGGCACGCAGTGCGTCGTAGTCGCGGCTGTACGACGCCTCGCGGGGGAAGTAGAGCAGCGCCCACAAGCACACCGTGACCAGCATGATCGTCGTGCCGGCCTCGGTGAGGAAGGTCTTCGCGCGCATCCACATCTGGCGCAAGACCGTCACCAGGCGGGGCATCCGGTAGGGGGGCAGTTCGAGCAGCAGCGGGACCTTCGGCCCCTTCAACAACGTGCGCCCCAGGACGCCGGCCGCGAGCAGCGCCATCCCGGTGCTGAACAGGTACATCGCCACCATCGCCGACACGCGCACGTCGACGCCCAGCCAAGTGGCCGAGGGCGCGAAAACCGTGGCGACGACGAGCGTGTAGACTGGTAGCCGCGCGGAACAAGACATCAGCGGCACCACCATCATCGTCAACAGGCGATCCCGACGGCGCTCCAAGGTGCGGGTGGCCATGATCGCCGGGACGGCGCAGGCATAGCCCGAGAGCATGGGGACAAACGCCCGCCCGTGCAGGCCAAGGGCACGCATGCCGCGGTCGACGAGGAAGGCCACGCGGGCCATGTAGCCGCTGTCTTCGAGGAAGCCGAGCAGGAAGAACAGCAGCATGATCTGGGGTAAAAAGACGACGACGCTGCCCACGCCGTTGACGATCCCGTCGACGAGGAGGTCCGGTAAGAGTCCCTCGCCCATCAGGAGACGGAGTCCGTCGCCGAACCATGCAAACGCCGTTTCCACCGCCCCGATGGCCGGGTCGCTCCACGAGAACAGCGCTTGGAACAACAGCGCCATCACCGCCAGGAACACCAGGCCCCCGCTGATCGGGTGCAAGAGCACCCGGTCCACCCGCTCCGAGAGGCCGGGGCCCTCGGCCACCGCGCCCACGCCGAAGTCCTGGGCGTTGAGCCACGCGTAGCGGGTGGCGACGATCTCCGCGTCGAGATCCCGACCAGCCGCGGCGCCGATCGCCCTCGCCTGCGCCACCTCGGCCCGGACGGCGCTGGGCACGTCGAGCAGCTCGTCGTGCTCCTCCACCGACAAGAGGTGCCACAGCGCCAGGGCACGGGCCTCCCCGTCGTTGCTCGCCCGGGCGAAGGGCACCAGTCGCGCCACGTTGGCGAGGAGCGCCGGCGGGTAGGGGAGGTCGAGGCGCGGGGCGGGCGGGTTGTCCAAGGCCGCCGAGACCGTGTCGCCCAGCGCCGCCAGGCCCTCCCCGGTGTGCGCGCTCACCACCACCACCGGCACGCCGAGAGCCGCCGACACCTTCGCGCTGTCGGGCAGGCTGCCGCGGGACCGTGCCACGTCGCTGAGGTTCAGGGCCACCACGAAGGGCACCTGCGCCTCGGCGAGTTGCACGGCCAGGTACAGGTTCCGGAGCAACTGCGTGGCGTCGACCACCAGCAGGACCAGGTGTGGTCGCGGGTTCCCGTCGAGCCCGAAGATGGCGCGGACAGCGACCTGCTCCTCGGCCGACCGCGCTGCCAGCGAGTAGGTGCCGGGGATGTCGACCACCTCGATGTCGCGACCCGAAAGCCGCCAGGGCGCCGACTCCCGCTCGACCGTGACGCCCGGGTAGTTCCCCACCCGGGCGTTCGCGCCGGTGAGCCGGTTGAACAGGCTGGTCTTGCCCGTGTTGGGGTTGCCCGCCACGGCGAGTTGAAACCGGCCCGCCCCCGGCACCGGGCCGCTCACTACTTCGCCGCGACCTGGACCGGCTCCACCACCACGCCGATGGCCTCGGCCTCCGCGCGGCGGATGGAGAAGCGACACCCCCCCACCGCGACGTCGAGGGGGTCGCCCATCGGCGCCACGCCCAGCACCCTGACCTCGACACCCGGCAAGAAACCAAGTTCGAGCAGGCGCCGGCGGAATCCGCGCTCGCCGCCCACGTGGAGGATTCGGGTGCCGGTTCCGACCGGCAACGAGGCCAGCGTGCTCATGCTCAAGGGATAGCGTTATTGATAATGAACGTCAACATCAAAAAGCGCACACCCGCGGACCGGCCCTGTGCGTCCTGGCACCCCCGTCGGCCGTAGCCGGCGCGATATCCGCCCGGCGTGCGCGAACCGGTGCGAGTGACCATCGACCGCCTCGACGCCGACGGCGTCGGCAGCGGTCTCGACGCGCGGGGACGGCGGTGGACGATCCGCGGCGGCGTGCCCGGCAGCACGGTGCTCGCGGGCGGTCGCGTCAAGCACGGCGCCCTCCTCGACGTTGTGGAGCCCCCGGGCGACGCCACGCCGCCGCGCTGCCCCCTGGTGGGAACCTGCGGCGGCTGCCTGTACCAGTCGCTCCCCGCCGCACGCCAGCGCGAGGAGAAGTTGGCCGCGCTGCAGGCGCTGCTCGCGCCGCTGTCACCCGGCGGGACCATCGTCGGCGCCGACCGCAGCTACGGGTACCGCAACAAGATCGAACTGAGCTTCGGGACCAGTCGTTACCTCAGCCGGGCCGAGATCGTCGCCAACGTGCCCCCCGAGTCGGGCCGGTTCCTGGGCTTCCACGGGGCCGGTCGTTTCGACCGGGTGGTCGACGTCCCCGAGTGTGCGCTCGCCAGCCCGGCGATCAACGCGGTGCTCGAACGCGTGCGCCGCGACACCCTGGGCTCCCCCTTCGACGCTTACGACGCGCGGAGCCACCAGGGGTTCTGGCGTCACCTCGTGCTCCGGGAGGGGCTCGACGGCGTGCTGGTCTTGCTCTACACCGCGCTGGCCGGCGAGGACCAGGCGGCGTGGATCGCCCGGCACGCGGGGGACTGGGGCGCCGCTGGCGTGCTCTGGTACACGACCGGCAGTCACGCGGACGCCGCCGTGGGCGAGCTGCGCGCGGTCGTGCACGGGGTCGATCGCCTGAGCGTTCGCGCCGGTGGGGCGCCGCTGTCGCTCTCGCCGACGGCGTTCTTCCAGGTCAACGACACTGGAGCCGCCGTGCTGCTCGAGGTGATCAGGGGGGCGCTGGGCGAGGGGGGCACCCTGCTCGACCTCTACGCGGGCGTCGGCGCGCTGGGCCTCTCCCTGGCCGACCGGTTCGACGAGGTGCTGGGCGTCGAGCTCAACGCCGAGGCCGTGGCGGAGGCCAACCGCAACGCAGGCGCGCTGGGGTTGCCAGCACGGTACCTCGCCGGGAAGGCCGAGTCGCTGCTCCCGGACCTGCTCCGGACAGCCGGGCGCCCCCTGAGGGTGCTGGTGGATCCCCCGCGCGGCGGACTGCACCCCGGTGCCATGGCTCCGCTCCTGGACCTCGACGCCGACGTGCTGGTGTACGTCGCCTGCCGCCCCACCTCGCTGGCCCGCGACGGCGCGGCCTTGGCGGCCCACGGCTGGCGCTGCCAGGGGTGGACCGCGGTCGACCTCTTCCCGCACACCGCCCACGTGGAGGTTGTCGCGAGCTTCGTGCGCGAGCGGACAGGATAGCGGCGACCGATGTTGCTCCTCGCCATCGCCTGCGCCACGGCGGCGCCCCCCACGCCCCTGCCCGACGCGTTCTGGAGCACCTGGGGCGACGGCAACGCCGAGTTGTCGAGCTACGACTTGGTGCAGCCGCGGTACGGGGAACCGCGGCCGGGCACGCTGGTCAACATCGTCGTCACGGAGGACTTCAGCCACGGCGAACGGGTGAAGGCCGACCCCGGCGAACACCCAGCGGCCGACATCCGCAAGGTCCTCAAGCTGAACAGTCACCGCAGCTTCCAGACCGGCGTGTACCCCTACAGCGTGCTCACCAGCAGCTTCCTGCGCGTGGATCCCGGCGACGGACAGGGCCGGGGCGACCCCTTGAAAATCGCGTTCTCCGCCCAGGAGTGGTGTGGGATGGTCTACGACGAGATGCTGGTGGACGCCGGGCGCATCCGCCACACGACGCACACTTACTTCGATAGCGACAACACCCAGCCGCAAACCTTCAACATCGGCGGAGGTGCCCTCTACGGCGACGCGATGACGGTGTCGGTGCGCGAGCTCACCGGGTCCTGGATCCAGGGCACGCCGACCGCGTACCCCTACTTCCCCGCGTCCGTCGCCACCCGATTCGGGCACCGTGCCCCCGGGCCCACCACCCTGCGCGTGCACCGGGGCGCCAGCGAGACGCGACCGGGTGTGCTCGGCCCGGTCGCGGCGCACCCGGTCGTCACCCAGACGACCGACGACGTGGTGACCACCTACTGGGTGGAAGACGCCTGGCCCCATCGCCTCCTGGAATACGCCAGTTCCAACGGGGAGAGCGCCACGCTCCGGGGTAGCGCTCGGATGCCCTACTGGTCGCTGAACAACCCGGGGGACGAGGCGCAGCGCGCCGCCTTCGGACTGGATCCCGTCGTGTACACTCCCCAAGCCCCCGCGAGCCCCACGCCATGATCGTACTGCTGCTCTTCGCCTGCCCCGACGACGACGCCACCGACAAGGTGGGCACCATCGACACGAGCAGCAACGCCTGCGACCGCGTCCACGGCGCCACCGGGATCCTCGTCTACGAGGACAACGGCGACACCGTCCACTTCCCCACGGACGCGCCCGACAAGGAGACGCAGACCACGTCGACGGCGGGCCCCCTGGGCGACGGCACCTCGTGGATGGCGATGTTCGGCCCCCGCGTGATGGTCTCCGACGACGGCGGCTGCAACTGGGACTTCAACGGCAGCGGCTTGCCCAGCACCGGTCGCTGGCAACTCCTGGCGGCCGGCGACCGGGTGTACGCCTTCGACGAGCTCTCGTCCCAGGCGGGGTACTCGACCGATGCCGGGAAGAACTGGAACGCCGCCGACGTGGGCGGCACCTTCCTGGCACAGCCGGTGGCCGGCGCCACCTCCACCACGGTGCGGGGCATCCAGTCCCGGGGCGTCGTCACCACGGAAGACGGGGGCGTGAACTGGTCCGTGACCGCCACGCTGCCCGCCGTCGACGTCGTCGCCGGCGACGTTTTCGCCGGCGACACCGAGCGCATCTTCGTGGTGACCCCCACCGGTGGCTACACCAGCCGGACCGGTGGCGCGAGCTGGGACGACATCTCCGCAGCGGTGACGACCGACAGCTTCGTGCCCTCGCGCGCCGCGATCCATCCCGACAACGCGGACGTCCTGTTTATGTCGGGCGAAGACGACGACGGGCCGGTGATCGTGCGCAGCACCGACGGCGGCGCGTCGTGGGACGACGCGGCCAGCATCCGCCAGGTCGACCTCGACGCCGGCGCGCCGCTCTGGCCCGTGCCCGGCTCGGGAACCACCGTGCTCTCGGGGTGGGCCACTCGCGACGACGACTACGGGATGAACCTCTATGTCGTGAGCACCACGGGCATCCACACCTCGCACGTGGGCTCGTACTGGGGGCTCAACGACGTTTCATTTCGCGACGACGGCGCGTGGATCGCCGCCGTTCACGGCGTGGAGTAGCGGCTATCGAACGGCCGCCACCACGTCGGGCGTGACCGCGCCTTGGTCGTTGCCCCAGCTCATCCGCTCGTAGGTGGCGACGGCGGCGATGTCGTAGTCGGTGAGGTTGCCCTGCGGCGGCATGGCGCCGTTGTAGGCCATGCCGTTGACCTCGATGGGCCCCGAGAGCCCGTGGACGATGATCTTCGCGTGGTTCGCCGGGTCCCCGTAGAACGAACCCGCCCCCTTCAGCGGAGGGAAGGTGCCCGCGAGTCCCTCGCCACTGGCCTGGTGACAGGCGGCGCAGACGTTGCTGTACACGCCCTCGCCGTGGGCCTTGAGCGAGTCGACGTCGGTCGGGCCGGTGGCCTTGCTGTAGGAGGGGCCCGTCGCGGCCACCTTCGCGTAGGCGCCCGCCGTGGGCTCCGCCAGGAAGGCCGGGGACGAACAGTACATGTACCCAGTGCGCTGGCTCTTCACCCAGGCGTTGCACGGGCCCTCGTGGCGCAGCTCGTAGCGGCCCTGCACGTCGGGCGGGTCCAGGGGCCACGCCCGCGTGCACCCGGCGAGGGCGAGGGGCAACACCAGCAAGGCGGTGACGGTATGGAACGACGACATCTGTCCTCTCCGCGGCGGCGCCGCCTCCTAGCCCGCCAACCGGCCACCGGCACCCGCAGGGGTTAGTTCCGTGGGACGGTGACGCGACTCCAGGCCCTGCTCGACGATCCCCGGGCGCCGACCTGGGCGCTGGTGGCCTGCACCCTGGCGGGCGCCCTGGTTGGCTTGCTGGGGCCGTGGCCCGACTGGGGACTGCTCCCCCGCCTCGTGGCAGGCACCGTCGTGGGCGCCTTTTCGGGCTTGATCCTCACCGCCCGCCGACTCCTGGGCTAGGCGCGCGACGCGCTCGTTCGCATCGCCTGGTGGATCCACCAGGCCACGCCGCCCATCATCGCCAGTGGGAGCAGGCTGAGGAAGCCCGTCATG
>CAYHRZ010000050.1:14221-17072 GCA_964359125.1 uncultured Klebsiella sp.
AGTCTGGTCGTTGGACTGCCCGGCGCCGCACACCGCGCAGGCCCAGGCGCGACCCGCCAGGAGCAGCAAGGCGCTCACAGGTAGACCTGGACGTAGATGAACGGCCACAGCACGACGACGAAGTACCAGAAGATGCGGCAGGCCGTAAACACCTCTTCCTCGAGGCGCTGCTGCGCCAGCCGCAGCCGGAGGAAACCCAGCACGGCCAGACCTGCCAGCACGTGCAGCCCATGTGTGCCGACGATCAGGTAGAAGAACGCGCCATGCGTGCTCGACTGCATCGTGAGCCCCTCGCGCAGCAGCCCCACCCACTCGTAGCCCTGGGCCAGGACGAAGTAGGCCCCCGCCGCCATCGCCGCGTGCAACGGCCCCGCGGATCGCCCCGCCGCGAACCGCCGACCGGCCAACCACAAGAGGCCCGCGCTCGCGAGCAGCACCACGCTGTTGAAGGCCGTGGCCTCGATCGGCAACCGCGGCTGCCCCGGCGGAGGCCACACCGGCCAGTTGGCCCGGGAGATGGTGTGGGCACTGACCAGTCCGCCGAAGAACATCACCTCGGCGAACACGAAGATCAACATCGCGAAAACCGTGCTCGGCACCACCGTGTTGCGGGTACGCGGTGGAGGGTGCACGACCCGGAAGTCCCGCTCGGGCTCCACTCGCGTCAGGGGTGCGCCCCGGCGGCCGGCGCCTCGCCAGCAGGGGCCGCCTCGCCAGCAGGGGCTGCCTCGCCGTGGGGAGCCGCCTCGCCGTGGGGAGCCGCCTCGCCGTGGGGAGCGGCCTCGCCGTGGGGGGGCGCCTCGGCGTGGGGAGCGGCCTCGCCGTGGGGAGCCGCCTCGCCGTGGGGAGTCGCCTCGCCGTGGGGAGCGGCCTCGCCGTGGCCGGACCCGCCCGCGGCATGCGCCGCCTCGCGACGTGCGGTCTCCGCCTTGGCCGCGATGTTCTCCCAGCGGGAGCCGTTGTGGTTGAGCACGTCGGGCGACACCGCCGCGAAGAACAGCACCATCAGTCCGAGCCCCGCCAAGAGCGCGTAGTGCACCACCGGCTTCTCGATGTTGATGTGCATGAAGTACCTGACCACCAGGTAGGCCTTCACCAGCGCGATGCCGAAGCCAAGGGCGATGGTGAGGAAGAACCAGGGCGTCAGCGTGCCGAAGACGCTCACCAGGAACAGGGCGAAGAGAGCCGCCCAGATCTTGATGTATTGCTTGCTGTGGTCGTGGTGGTGTGAGTCCGACATGGCTAGCTCGCGATGTAGAGGAGCGGGAACAGGAAGATCCACACGACGTCGACGAAGTGCCAGTAGATGCCCGCGAACTCGATGCGCTGCAACTCCTTGCCGTGCCAGGCGTCGTAGGCCACGAACCCCATGACGATCATGCCCGCGATCACGTGCGACGCGTGGATGCCGGCGGCCGTGTAGTAGAAGCCCCAGAAGCCGCTCGACGTGATGGTGTAGCCATGATGGATCTCGTTGGCCCACTCGAAGCTCTTGATGACCAAGAACAACAAGCCACCCCCGATGGTGGCCATGAACAGCTTGGCGGCCTTCTTGCCATCGCCCATCTCGGCGGCGTTGTGCGCCAACACCGCGAAGAGGCTCGAGGTGAGCAGCACGATGGTGTTGACGGACCCCGCGACCAGGTTGGTGTGCTCGGCCTGGTAGGCCCACTCGGGGTGGCCGATGCGGTGCATGACGTACGACGCCAGGAGGCCGCCGAAGATCACGATCTCGGAGACAATCAGCCACCAGATCGCGAGCCGACCGGTGGGCATCCCGGTGGCGCTACGCGTGGTTGCGATAGGGCGAAAGGCCATGGGGCGAACCTCCTAGGGCACGTTCTGAGGGTGGAAGTCTGGATCGCGACCGGGCTCGCTGTACTCGTAGGGGCCCCGGTAGACGACCGGCATGGTGCTCGGCGTCCAGTTCCCGTGGCCCGGCATGGACTCCGGCGTCGTCCACTCCAGGGTGGTGGCACGCCAGGGGTTGGTCGGGGCCTTCTTGCCCTTGAAGATGCTGTAGATGAAGTTCCAGACGAACAGCACCTGGAACAGAAGCATGATCACCAGCGCCACCGTGGCGAAAATGCGCAGCCACTGCAGGTCGGGCGTGCCCAGTTCCGCGAAGTTGTTGTAGTTGTAGATGCGACGGTGGTCGCCCGCGAGACCGGTGACGAAAAGCGGGATGAAGATCCCGTTGAAGCAGATCACCGAGCCCCAGAAGTGGATCTTGCCGACGGTCTCGTTCATGTAGCGGCCAAACATCTTCGGGAACCAGTGCGTGACGCCGGCAAACGTGCCGATGATCGCGATGGGGTAGAAGGTGTAGTGGAAGTGCGCCACCACGAAGTAGGTGTCGTGCAGGTAGATGTCGGAGCCGCTGGCGCCGAGGAAGATGCCCGTCACGCCGCCGATGAGGAAGCAGAAGATGAAGCCCAGCGCCCAGAGCATGGGCACCGTGAACCGGATGGAGCCCCCGTACAGCGTCGCGATGTAGAGAAACACCATCTCCGCGATGGGGATGGAGATCAGGACCGTCGTGATGGTGAACACGTTGGCCATGCGGGGGTCGATGCCCGCGATGAACTGGTGGTGGGCCCACACGAAGAACGACAACACGCCGGTGGCGATGGCAGTGTAGAGAATCGCCTTGTAGCCAAACAGCTTCTTCCGGGCGAAAATCGGGATGATCTCCGCGCAGATGCCGATCGCCGGCAACAGCACCACGTACACCTCGGGGTGGCCGAAGAACCAGAAGAGGTGCTGCCAGAGGATGGGATCACCGCCCGCCACCGGGTCGAAGAAGTGCGTCCCGATCTGCTGGTCGAACAAGAGCATGATCGCGCCCGCG
>CAYHRZ010000051.1:0-16917 GCA_964359125.1 uncultured Klebsiella sp.
CGAACGGAGGTCGCGACCGGGGGGGACGCGGCTGCCGGGCGGGAGGGCGGCCCGCGGCCAGGGCTGGCCCAGCGTGGACTCGAGCGTGCCGTCGATGTTGCCCGGGAGGCCGATGGCGTCCGCCATCTCGGGCAATCCGTGACGCAACCGCTCACCCCCCGGCAGCGTGATCGCGAGCACTTCGGTGTTGGCGTCCAAGAGCGTCGGTCGCGTGATCTGTCGCGACACACGGAGGAGCAAGGGCACCTCGTGGAACACCTCGAGGCCTTCCCGGTCGCGGGTCACCCAGCCGGCGTGGTCGGCGCCGCGCTGGGCAGCGGTGCCGCGGTCCACCAGCACCACGGCGGCCGGCGTGAACAACATCGTCACCAAGGTGGCCGTGCGCGTCACCGAGACGTACTCGCGGACGGTGGTGCCCGTAGCCGGCTCGTTGACCTGGGCCACGGCGAAGCCCAGGAAGAACCAGGCCACGCACAGCGCGGTGTCGCCGGAGGCGAGGAGTGGTGCGCAAACGCCGGTCATTGGCGCCACGCCCAGGGGCCCCCAGGACGCGACCACCAACTTCGCGACCAGGGCCGCCGCCACCGCCGCGGGTGCCCGCCGGGCGCCGGGGAACACCTGGTCGTCGAGGGTGGAGGCGACGAAGAGGGTGGTGCAGGCGCGCCACCAGCAGGCGACCCACGCGAGCGCGGCGGGGAAGCCGTACACGCCGGCCAGGAGCGGCAGCACGAAGTCGGAGTCGCCCACCGGCAAGTCGGCGTGCGCCATCCACCAGGTCGCCACCCCGGTCCAGCCGCCGTTCTCGATCGTCGCCAGCGCCATCGCGAGCTGCTCGCCGTTGGAGAGCCCGTTCCACCAGGGGTCGGCCCGCATCGCCAGTCGCAGCGCCATCTGCGCGCCGTCGTGGAGAGCCCCTACGCGCCCGACCACCAGGGCGAGGCCCACGGCCAGGGCGCCGAGGAGCACTGGGGGCACCCAGCGGCCCACGTCGAGGAGCCAGGCAGCCACCAGCACCAGCGTCGCGAGTACCACCAGCGCAGCCCCCTTGTCGTCGAGGTGCTCGGTGGTGGTGACGACCATCACCAGCGCGGCGGCACACCAGGAAAACCAGCTCCCGAGGCCGAGGGTGCCCTCTCGCGTGGCGCTCCACAGCCCCAGGAGGGACAGCGCGAGCGCGAAGGGCACCAGTTCGAGGAGTTGCAGCGAGGCCCCCCCCACGGGCAGGTTGATCCGCGTTTCCCCCGGCCCCTCGCCGAAGCAGGCCAGGGCGGTGACCGCCGCCCCGGCCACCGCCAACCACGACCACGTGTGGTGCTCTGCGGGGGGGGGGCTAGACGCCAGCCACCCACCGGCGATGACGCCGAGGCCACCTAGCGCCACCGCCCGGAGGTGGCCGGTGAGCAGGCTGCCCAGCGTCTCCGCCGAGGGGTCGAGGGCGCCGAAGAGCACCAGCGGGGCCAGGGCGAGCGGCACGACCACGTGCAGCAACTGCCCGGTGATGCCCCGAACCGGCGCGCGGAACAGGCACAACAGCACGAGGCCCCACACGCTGCCGGTCCACGCGGCCACGACCGTGGGCAGCGCCGCGGCGAAGGCCAGCACCGCCGCCTCGTTGCCGGGTACCTCGGCTCGCTCGGAGCCGGCGCGGACCAGGAGCCAGAAGGCGGCGAGGCCGAAGGCCACCGCGCGTAGGGAAACCGGGAGCATCAGCGACGGACGAGCAGCGTGGTGGCTGGCGCCAGCAACCCGGGGTTGTCGCCGCTGCCGTGCGCCACGCGCACGACGGGGTGGCCCACCTTCACCTTGAGGTGGCCCTCGGCCTTGCGCAGGCGCACCTCGACGTCCACGACCTGGCCGTGCTCCCGGGCCACGCGCGCGGCGTACGCGCTCAGCTTGTGCTCGAGTTCGATCTTGTTCCGCAGCAAGAGGCGCATGTCGAGGTCCGCCAACTCGACGGTCAGGCGCTCCGGCACGAGCACGATGTCGTCGATGCAGGTGATGTGCGTCGGCAGGACCAGGGCGATCCCCCGCTTGGCGCGAGCCACGAGCGTGTCGGCGCCGAGTTGGTCGGCGCTCGCCTGGGTGAAGCGGCGCGTCAGCGACTCGAAGAAGCGGGCGACGTAGCCGTTGAAGTCGTTGATGGTCACTGGGAGATCTCCTTGATGTGGATGGCGAGGTTGTGTTCGCCCTGGGTGGAGCTGAGCAGCAGGATGTCGCCGTCCTCGAGCACGACGCACTCCCCGGCCTCGACCACGGAGCGGTCGTCGCCCCGGCGCAGGGTGACGACCATGGCCGGTGCGCTGGCGGGCGAGACGTCGAGCACGAGGGCGCACTCCACGGACGACAAGTCGATGTCGACGAGGGTGCGGGGCATCCACGTCAGGTGGTCCTCGAAGGCCACGTGGTTGAGCTTGCGGTCCTGGCGTTGCCGGCCGCGGCCGAGCCGCAGCGAGCGTCGACCGGCGTGAATGCGCTCGTCGACCACCTTCTCCGCGCCGGGGAAGACCACCTTGGCGTTGAACTGCCGAGGCGCCACCGGGACGAGGTCCACGCTCGCCAGCGGCGAGTCGTCGTCGTGGTGCTGCACCACCGGGCGGACGCCGCGCCACTCCAGGGTGCGGCTGATGCGCTCGCGCAGCGCGCGCTCGGTGGCGGGCGCGGACACCGCCGGGGGCACCTTGACGAGCAGCACGTGGTCCACGGGCGGCCCGTCCGGGCACGCCTTTTTTGCCAGGCGCATCGCCACCGCCGCCGCGCGGGTGGGATTGCCCGCGCGCTGGGGGTGCAGCAAGAGGCGGGTGGCCTTCCAGAGCCACCACGCGGTCCCGCGCAGGTACTTGAACAGCAGGCTCGCCGCCGACGGCGGAGGCGGGTCGTCGGCGAACGGGTCGGGGGAGGGGACGTTGTGCGTCGTGGCGGGGCTCGGCAGGGGCACCGGGCCCGGCGCCGAGGCGGGGGCCGCGACGCGGGCGGGGAGCGGGATCGGCCGCTGCGGCGGCACCGCGCCGGCCCGGAGCGGCGGGGACTCGACGTCGGTGTCGGGCTCGGCGAAGACCATCCGCGGCGCGTCCGGGTCGAAGCGGGGCGGGCCGCCGGGCGAGAGCGGGACCAGCGGGCGGGGCGGAGGGCCGAAGGGCGATGACTTGGACATGCCCTTGGGGGTAGGCACGGGGGCCGGCCCACCGCCGGAACGGGTCGAACACGGCAGAAACTAGTGGAAATGTGTCACGACGAAACGGCGGCAGTCTGACTCGAGCCCGGGGACCTCTGGCGGGAGGCGCCCACCGGTGCTGACCCCCTTGGCCAGGCGCGATCGCCTCCGCCCCGCGCTAAGGTGCGGCGGCGTGCTGCTCCTCCTCACCCTCGCCTGCACCCCCGACCGCGTGGTCTCCTGGTGCGGCGACGACGTCGTGCGGGCGCGGATCGTGGAGGGTTCCCTGACCAGGTTCGCCCTCCTGGGAGGCTCCATCAAGGGAGGCGGCCTGCTGATCGCCGACCGCGCCGGCGGCAGCACCTGCGAGCTTCCGGTGGAACTGGTCGGCGGGCAACTCGGCGTTTCCGTGGAGGTCACCCAGGCCATGGTGGAGATGGAACTCGAGGTCCCCGCGGGCGGGGTGGCCGGCGCCCACCTCTTCGGCCGATACGACGGCAGCACCGCCGTGGGGAGCGCGATCCTCGGCGTCAGTACCCTGCACCTGGAAAACGGCCACGGGGTGGGGATGGACCAGGCCAACCTCACCCTGGGCGTGGGCATGGGCTGGACCTACGCCTGGCTCGACGTGACGGAGTGGGTGGGCGTGGACCTCGGCGACACGGCGGAGACCGGCGACACGAGCGGCGGCCCTCCCGACAGCGGCGACTCGGCGGCGGCGGGCGACAGCGGGACGAGTCCATGATCGCCCTGCTCCTGCTCGGGTGTACCGGCAACCTCGACGCGGGCAGGCTGGCCGGCACCACCGTGACCGAGGCGTGGATCGACGACTTCGGTTGGGTTTGTCTCGCGTTCATGGGCGGAGGCGTGCACGGCGGCGGCACGCTGCGGGCGGTGACGACCGAGGGCAACACCGTGCGGCAGCAGGTGAGCTTCGGCGGCGCGGTCGGGGGCCTCGCGATCTTCATGGAAGGCGGCACGTCGGGCCGGGTCGACTACACCTTGCCCGACGCCGAGGTGCCCGGGGAGTGGCTCTTCGGCGACTACGACGGCAGTCTCGAGTCGCTCGCGGTCGTGGGCGGCTACCAGTCGATGCACCTGCGTAGCGAGAACGCCGTGCAACTCGACAGCGAGGGCTTCGCGATGTTCTTCGGCCTGGGCGTGTCGGCGGTGGGCATCGAACTGCGCGCCGTCGACGAGGCCCCCGCCGCGGGGACGTCGGAAACCGGGGACACCGGGTGGCCTGGCGACAGCGGCGAGACCGGCGGGAGCGCCTTCCCCCTCGACAGCGGCGCGGACGACGACAGCGGCGGGGACGACGACAGCGGCGGGGACGACGACAGCGGGGACACGGCGAGTCCGGGAGAGACCGGCGACACCGGTTGAAGCGGTGGCCGCGCGATACACTGCGCCGCCATGCTCAACCTCATCTTGGTCTCCCTCGCGCACGCCGAATACGCGGGCGTTCTCCCTGCACAGTCCTGGGCCGTCTACGGGGGCCTGGGCTTCACCACCTACGGTGAGTTGGTCTCCGACGCCGGCAGCGGCACGGTGGACCGGGTCAACGTGCCGCGCGTGGAGGGCTACCTCGCGGCGGGGCTCGTGGAGAACCTCCAGGTCGCCGCCTACGTGCCCGTGTTCTACAGCTTCGTCAGCGAGGGCGACCCCGGCCCCTGCTCGACCACCTCGTTGACCGACTGTCGCGACCTGCTCGGACTCGGGCGGGTAGGCGTCGACGTGCGCTACAACCTCCTCGACAAGCCGATGATGCTCACGCTGGGCTTCGGGGCTTCCTCCAACGGGCACCTGCGCGACGAGCGCGTCCGCTACACCATGCCCGGCCAGGCCACCACGGACTTCTCCCCGGCCCTGTACCTCGGCAAGGACCTGGCCTTTGGCAAGATGGGCGCGGGATTCGTGCTGTTCGGGGCCTACGACTACCGCGTGCCCGCCGACCAGCAGGCGGACCTCGCCGAGAAAGCCCCCGCCGACGACATCCGCGCCGGCCTGGAGATCAAGGTCTCCCCCGGCGTGTTGACGGCCCAAGTGGGGGCCTACACCTACCAGCGCCTCGGCGGCACGTCGTGGCTGGCCTACCCGCGTTCCGAGGACCGCTGGGCCACCGCCGACTACGACGACGTGTCGGCCGGGGTGAAACTGTCCGCCGCACTCCCCAACAACATGGGGTTGCACCTGGGCTTCAACCGGGTGCTGTGGGTCAACAACGGCGCCTCCGACGCGACCGACATCACGCTCGGCTTCCACAAGTACTTCACCGAGATCTGATGCTGCTCCTGCTCGCCTGCGTGCCCGTACCGGCGGGCCGGTACAGCGCCGTGGGCGAGGTGGTCGACGGGCAGTTGTGGGTGATCGGCGGTGCGAGCGACGTGAACACGCCGCTCGCCGACGTGTGGTCGCTGGACCTCGACACCCTGGCGTGGACGCGCCACGACGACGCGCCCGAGCCGATCTACCGGGCCACGGCGTCGTGGGACGGCGCGTCGGCCTACGTCTTCGGCGGCGACACCGGCGAGGAGTTGAGCAACCGCTTCTGGAGTTTCGAGCCGGTGAACGGAACGTGGACGGACCTGGCACGTGAGCCGATCGCCCGTTACAAGCCGGCCTCGGCCTGGGTCAACGACAGCTTCTACGTGCTCGGTGGCTACGGCGACGACGTCCTGGTCGACGGCTGGGCGTACACCGGTGGCGAGTGGACACAACTGCCGATGCCGGTCGGCTACTACCGGCAAAGCCTCACCGCCCTCGACGAAGGCACCACCTACATGTTCGGCGGCATCGACGACGTGGGCCGTTCGTCGGCACTGTACCGCTTCACGGGCGACTCGCTTCCCCCGGTGGAGTTCGACGAGGGCCCCGAGGCCCGCGCGAGCCACTGCGCCTGGGGCACGACCGTGCTCTCGGTCTGGGGTGGCCACGGCACCGACGTGGACCTCTGGTCCTTCGACGGGACGACCTGGACGTCGCAGGCGCTGGAACCTTCACCCCCGGTGCGCGACGCGGCGGTGTGCGCGCGCGACGGTGATACATTCTACGTGTTCGGCGGGGACCTGTTCGACGAGGGGCTTCCTGACTTTGGAGCGGACTTGTGGCGATACACGGGTGATACATGGACCGAGCTGCTCGGCCCCGACGGTCTGGCCCCGTGAAGCGGGTGTACGCCGCCACGAACCTCGCCGAGGCCCACTTGGTCCGTGAGAGCCTGGTGTCGGCCAACATCGGCGCGGAGCTGCGGGGCTCCGGCCGACCGGGCCTCGCGGGGCAGATCCCCGTGCCCGACGCGCGCGTCGAGGTGGTGGTGCCCGAGGCCGAGGTGGCAAGAGCCCGCGCCGTCCTCGCCGGGATCGACGCGCGCGCTCACCTCTCGTGGGTGTGCGGCACATGCGGGGAAGACAACCCTGCCAGCTTTGAGACCTGTTGGAAGTGCGGGGCGTAGGGTAGGCATCGCAACGAAGCGGCCCCCCGTCCCGCGCAGGCGCCGCCTCGCTCGACCAAGGCGGACCGAGCGTCGGCCCAGCCGGGGACCCCGTCACCGAACGGACGCTCTGGACTCGACAGGTCCATTGCGGCGTTGTACGGCCAGCAAGTGCTGAGCTTGGTCCTCGCGTGCACGGCCCCACCGGTCAACAACCACTCGGGCACGACCGTCGACAGCGCCGGCGAGAGCGCGCCGCGCGTCACGGACGACAGTGGCGCGGACAGCGCCGTCGACAGCGCGGGGCACAGTGGGGGCGACATTGCCCGGGATGCTGAGCCCCTGGCCAGCTTCGACGTGGTGGTGGTGGGCGCGGGCGGGGCCGGGATGGCCGCGGCCGTGACGGCGCAGGAGTTGGGTGTCGCCGTGCTCGTCGTGGAGCGGGAAGCCGAGGTGGGCGGGGCATCGGCGTACGGGGGGGAACTGTGGGCCCCGGGGACCCCGCTCCAGGCCGAGATGGGCATCACTGACAGCGCCGAGCAGGCCCTCACCGAGTGGTCGGAGTTCACCGGCGGAGGCGACGCGGCCGACCCCGCCGTCGTCGGCTACTGCGAGGGCGCGGCGGCGACGCTGGCCTGGCTCGAGTCGTACGGCGCGAGCTTCAACGGCGTGGCACCGAGTCCCGACGCCGGCCGCACCCCCCGCCTGCACATCGTGCCCATGGGGAGCCCCGCGCCGGTGAGCGCGCTGGCAGCGGCCTACTCCGGGGAACTGTGGACCGGCACGGCGGTCACCGACCTCCGCTTCGAGGCGGGTGCGGTGGTGGGCGTGGAGTTGGCCACGGGCTGGGTGGAGGCCGGGGCGGTGGTCGTCGCCTCCGGCGGGTTCGCGCGTAACCTGGAGTGGCTGGTGGAGGTTGTCCCCGGGGTGGCCGAGGCCGACTGGCACTACGAGACCGTCCACGGCATGGACGGGGTGCTCAGCCGGTCGCTCGACGGCCGCGTCGCGATGCAAAACCTCGAGAACATGGGCGTCTACGTGCACGGTGTGCACGATCCCACCCTGACCAGCGGGGAGGTGATGCTCGCCCCGAACCTCACCGGCACCCTGATTGTCGGCTCCAGTGGCGAGCGGGCGGGCAACGAGCACGACACGCTCTCGCTCGCCATGCGCGACACCTGGGTGGCCAGCGGCCCGCTCTGGTCCGTCCACGGGCCCGCGCAGTGGGCCGACGAGCAGTTCGCGACCATGCCCTTCAACGACCCGGGGGGGGGCACGGGTTCCCTGGATGCCGAGGCGTACGCCGCCCTCGCCGAGGTGTACTCGGCCGACGACCCGGGCGACCTTGCCGCACAGATCGGCGTGAGTGGCGAGGCCCTGGCCGAGGCGATCACTCGCTACGACGCCCTCTTCGACACCGGTCAGGACGACGACTTCGGCAAGCCGCTCCAAGAGTACTCGCCGCTGGCCGGGCCCCCGTGGACGGCGGTGGCCCTGGTGCCGGCCGCGGCGAAGAGCTTCGGTGGGCTCGCGACGCTCCCCGACGGGCAGGTGCTCGACCCCCTCGGAGATCCCGTCCCCGGCTTGTACGGCGCCGGCGAGGCCATCGGCTTCCTTGGCACCCCGGCCGTGGGCCGCGGTTGGTCCGGGTCGGTGAGCGCGGTGTACTACGGGGGCCGCGTGGCGGGAGCGGCGGCCGCCGGGCGGGCTAGTCCCCCTCCGTCACGCTCCCGCTGATCACCCTCGCCTGCACCGCCGACGCCGGCGACCCGACCGCCGACCCCTCGGCGGCGGGGGACGGACTCTTCGCCCGCGGCTGCACTGGTGAGTGGGGCGACGTAGCTCGGCGCGCTGCTGGAGGTGCCGGTGCCGACCACGTCGAAGCTGGTGCCGGTGCTGACCGTCGTCATTGTGCCGCTGCTGGTACCCGGTAGACGTAGGGGGTCCTGCCGCGCGTGGTGGCCTGGTGGAGCCGATTTGGGCTGTTGGCGGCGTGGCGGACGCAGGCCACGCCGTCGCGACTGACCGACATCGAGGCAGGGGCCTGGCCGGGGCTGCGGTTCACCATGACAGCGGCGACCCGGGCGGGATCGACGACAGGGGTGACCGCGGGGGTGATCGTGTGGATGACCGATGTCGTGTTCCCGTCGTGACGCGACGCCTGCGGCGGCCCGGGTAGACTGCTGCGGTGCCCGACCGCTACCGGCGCGAGCCCGCCTCCGTCGCCCGCGCGTTCCGGGCGCGCGTGCGGGTGCTGTTGCGGCTGACGGCGCTGCTCTGGACCGTGGAAGTGCTCGACACGCTCCTCCTGGGCGGCTGGCTCGACGGTTTCGGCATCCGGCCGCGGACGCTGACCGGCCTGGTGGGCGTCGCGACCGCGCCCTTCCTCCACGCGGGCCTCGGACACCTCCTCGCGAACACCGTGGCGCTTTGGCCGCTGGGCTTCCTCGCCATGGGACGGTACATCGCGGATTTCTACCGTGTCTTCATCGCCTCGATGCTGGTGGGCGGGCTCGGCACCTGGCTGGTGGGCCGGGGCGGCAGCGTGCACGTCGGCGCCAGCGGGGTGATCTTCGGCTTCTTCGGGTACCTCCTCGCGCGGGGGTACTACGAGCGAAGTCCGGTGGCCGTCCTGGTGTCGTTGTTCACGCTCGGGGCCTACGGCGGCTTGGCGTGGCAGGCCCTGCCCTTCTTCGTGGCGGATCAGGTTTCCTGGGAGGGCCACCTGTTCGGCCTGCTCGGCGGCGTGTTGGCGGCGCGGGGGCAGGCGCGGACGTCGTGAGGGGCCTGGTGCCGGGGGGCGCGACCCGCTCACCCGTGGCCTAGCTGCCCAGCTTCACGACCGTACCGGTGGCGGTGCTGGCGGGGAGCAAGAGCGCCACCATCTGCGCTGCCACGTCCTCGAGCCGGAGCCAGGCGCACGGGTCGGCGCCCGGCATCGCGGCGCGGTTGGCCGGCGTGTCCATGGTGCCGGGGGCCACGGCGTTGACGAGCACGCCCCCCCGGCCGAGTTCCGCTGCCGTGGCCAGCGTCAGCGCCACGACGGCGGCTTTCGAAACGGTGTACGCCACCTTGTCGCAGCCCTGGGCGGGGTCCAGCCCGGCCTGGGCCGCGACGTTCACGATCCGCCCGCCGCCGCGCATGTGCCGCGCCGCCTCGCGGCTGCAGAGGAACGCCGTCGTGGCGTTGGTTTCGAGCTGGCCGCGCCAGGCGTCGATGCTGGTCTCGACGAAAGGCCCCATGGTGAAGGCGCCGGCCACGTGCACGCTGGCCCAGAGGCCGTTGGCACCGACCTCGGTGTAGTAGGCGCTGACGGCCTCGCTGTCGCGCAGGTCGACCTGTACCGGCACCCGGACCGTAGCCCCCTGGGCCGCCAGCGCCGCGACCACCGCGTTGCCGAGCGCCCCGTTGCCGCCCGTCACCACCACTACGCGCCCGTCGAGGTCACCCATCCTGTCTCCCGCTGGTGGGGCGCTACTACGCTGGCCGTGCCGGAGCGACAACGTGGCTCCCCCAGCCGCGCGCCCGGGCCGGTACGGGGGGCGTCTCGGGGCCGCCGGCGGGGGTTTACGTCGCTTCGACGCCGACGGCCTTCGCCAGCTGGCGCGGGCGCGCGAGGGTTAGTCTCTCGGAGTGTGGACGGTCATTCTCCCCGCCGCCCTCGCGAAGGACCGGCTCGTCCGCGCCTACCAGGCCGAGGACGGCCTGGAGGTCGAGACGGTGCACGCGCTTGCGCAGACCGGCGACGGGTACTTGTGGGCGGGGACTGGCGCCGGCCTCTTCCAGTTCGACGGCCGCGCCTTCACGCCCGCACCGGTGAGCGGGTGGGTGGCGCGGCTGCTGCCCGAGGGCAGCGCGCTCTGGGCGATCGAGTACCTCGGCGGCACCTGGTTGCTCGCGGACGGTGCGGCGACGCGGCAGTACTTCACCTCGGGCGCCCCAGTCACGGAGGCGACCGACATCGCCCACGGCGCGGGCGGGGCGATCCTGCTCGTGGCCCAGGGGAGACTGTACCGTCGCGAGGCGACGGCGTGGGCCGACGCGGGCTGGCCCGGCGAGGCCGCCCAGCGGGTGGTGGCCGAGGGAACCGGCTGGCTGGTGGCGGCGGGCAGGCGCGTCTTCCGGTGGCAGGCGGGAACGCCGCCACGCCAGGCCTGGGAGGGTGCGAGCCGCGTGGAGGCGATCTTGCCCGCCGAGGGCGACGATGCCGGCCTCGTGCTCGAGTGGAGCGGCCGAGTGTCCGAGCTGGAAACCGGGAAGCGCCGGGTCGAGGCCCGGGGGCTCCGGGGCATCGACCTCGTTCGCCGCGCGGGGGCGACCTGGGTGGCTTTGGACCGCGAGTTGCTGCGGCTCGGTGAGGGCGACCTGGTCGAGCGGCTGGGCCCCGCCGACGGGATGCCGAGCGGCGGCCCCCTGCTGGTCGACGCCGAGGGATCGCTCTGGGTCGGCGGTTTCGCTGGCCTACGCCAGCTACCCGAGCCGGAAACGGTGTCCTGGACGGATCGCGACGGTCTGCCAAGCGACCACGCCCGCTTCGTGTCGGCGTTCTCGGGCGGGCTCCTCGCGAGCACGTGGCAGGGCACCGGTCTGGTGCGCAACGGTGTCGCGACCACAGACGCGCTCGCCGGACGACAACCCACCTGCGGCGACGGGCACACGGCCTACACTGGCGAGGGGGCGGTCCTCCTCCGGGTGGGCGAGGAGCGGGCGGTGTCCCCGCTGCCGGGCGACTTCGCGGATTGTGACACGGGGGAGGCGGGCGCGGTCGTCCTCACCGCCGCGGGCCTAGTGGCCGCCGGTGGCCCGGTGGTTCCCCTGCCACCCGGAGCGTTCCACGCCCTGCGCCTCGACGCGCTGGGCCGGGCCTGGATCGTGGGCGACAGCGAGATCTGCTGGCTGCCTGACAAGTGGTCCTGCCTCGACGCGCCGGAGCCCGCGATGGCCCTCGATTTCGACGGTGAGGGACGGGGCTGGCTGGCTGGCCCCTCCGGGAGGACCTGGGACCTGTCCCCCGGCGGCGCGGTGCCCCTCGACCCCTTGGAGGGCGTGCCGCGGGCGCGCATCGACCGTGTCCAGGCGGCACCCGAGGGGGGTGTTTGGCTCCTGGGCTCGGGCCGGGCCTGGCGCGTTCAGCGCGAGGGGCGCGGGCTCCGCCTCGTGGAGCGCCTCGGAGCGGCGCAGGGCCTGCTCACACGCTCCGTGGGCGACCTCGCGAGCCTGCCCGGGGGCGACCTCTTGCTCGCCACGTCCCGGGGCATCGTGCACGTGCCGGCGGCGGCGCGCTTCGTGGTCGCCACCCCCCCGGCACCCCGGCTCGTGGAGGCTCGGGTCGAGGGTACCCTCGCGCACCCGCCGATCCGCGCGGGAGAGGCAAGTCGCCTGGACCTGCGGTTCGCCAGCCTCGCGCTCCGCGACCCCGCCGCCTTGCGCTACCGGTGGCGGCTGGACACCGACGCGGCATGGACGTTGCCCAGCCCCGAGGGCACTGTCCACCTCAGCGGCGCCGCCGCCGGGGCCCGCGAACTGCTCGTCGCAGCAAGCGTTGACGGGCTCGCCTTCAGCCAACCGACGCGTCTCGGTCTCGAGATCGTGGCACCCTGGTGGCGCCGCCCGGGTGGGCTCGCCCTTGCCGCCGCCCTAGGCTTCGGGGTCGCGACCCTGGGGGCGCTCGCCGCGGGCGCGCTGCGTCGCTGGGCGGATCGGCGGCTCGCTGCTGATCGCCTTCGCCTCGCGATGGACCTCCACGACCACGTCGGCTCGGGGCTCGGCAGCCTCGTCATGCTGGGGGGGTTCCTGCGCCGTCCCGGCCTCGACGAGGGCCAACGGCAGTCCGCCGCCGGGGAGATCGAGGAGACGGCGCGAGATCTCTCCCGGGCGACGCGTGACCTGGTCAGCGTCCTACGTCACGATGCCCTCCCGGCCTCTGCATTCGGTCGCCTGCTCGCCGACCGCCTCGACGCCCTCGCTCGCGCCCACGGCACCGAGCTGTCGCTCGACTTTCCAACTTCGTACCCCGAGCTCCGCGTTGCGCCGGAAGTGCACCGGAACGTGCTCCTGGTGGCGGTGGAGGCCCTCCACAACGCGCTGCAATACGGCACCGGTTCGGTGCACGCCCGCCTGCGCACCGGCGCGCAGTGGACCCTCGAGGTGTGGGACGTCGGCTGCGTCCCGCCCGTCGCCACCCGGACCACCGAACCCCGCCCGGCGCCGGGCTTCGGGACGGAGACGATGTCACGACGGGCCGGGAACATCGGTGCGGTCCTGACGATCTCAACCGTAGGCGGCACGCGTGTTTCCCTCGCTTTTCGCCCGCAGCGCGGCCTCGTCCCCACCATCGTGGGGATGCTCCGCGACCGGCGGCGGGAGTAACCGCCCTCTATGCCTACCCGTGTGCTCCTGGTCGACGACGACGCCCGCTTCCGGCACAGCACCGAGCGCGTGCTCGCCTGCGACCCGGGCCTGCTGGTGGTGGGGAGCGAGGCAAGCGCCGAGGCTGCGATCCGGCGCGCCGAGGCGGCGGTCGCTAGCGGGGTACGCAGGCCCTGGGACGTGATGGTCTCGGACCTCGAGATGCCCGGCTGTGGCGGGATCGCGGGCATCTGCCGCGTAAAGACCTTGCTCCCAGACACCGCCGCCGTGGCGCTGACCGTTTTCGAGGACCCGGCGACGGTGCTCGAGGCGATCCACGCCGGGGCCGACGGCTATGTCACCAAGGACGCGGGCGTCGACTACGTGATCGAGGTGGTGCACACCGTGGCCCAGGGGGGCGCCCCGCTCACCGCCAACGTGGCCCGCGCCCTGCTGGACGTGGTGCGCCGGGAAACGAGCGCGCCCGGCCGTACGCCCACCCGCCTGCACATGACCCCCCGCGAGCAGGACGTCTTGCGCGCTCTCGTCGACGGGCTGTCCTACAAGCAGGCGGCCGACCGGATCGGCATCAGCGCGGAGACCGTGCGCGGCTACGTGCGGAGCCTCTACGCCAAGCTTCGTGTCCACTCGGTGAGCGAGGCCGTGGTCAAGGCTGTGCGGGAGGGCCTGGTGTAGGGGCAGGCTGACCCCCCCGATCGTGGGGGGTCACGCGGACGGGTCGGCTCGGTACGCTCGGGTTGGAGCATGACCCATGCGATTCTTCCCCTTGACCTTCCTCCTTGCCTGCGAAAATGTCGACCTGTCCGGGCTCACGTGGAGCGCGTCGGCGCCCGAGGACTCGGGTGGCGGCGCCGCCACCGCCGCCGGCGGCATCGCCGGCGACCGCGACAACCCCTGCTGCGAGACCGACGAGCAGTGCAGCGACGCGCTCTACTGCAACGGCATTGAGGTCTGCGACCCGGGCTCCGCCTACGCCGACGACTTCGGCTGTGCCGCGCAGGCGGGGCCTTGCGACGCCCCCCTGACGTGCGACGAGACGGCCGACGTCTGCTACTGCAACGAGGTCGACGACGACGGCGACGGCTTCGCCTCGATGACGGAGGGCGACTGCCCGGGCACCGATTGCGACGACGCCGACAGCGGCCGTCACCCCGCGGCACCCGAGGTGTGCGACAGCGACGGGGTCGACGAGGACTGCGACCCGGCGACACTGGGCGTCCGCGACTCCGACCGCGACGGGTACCAGAGCAACACTTGCTGCAATGAGGGGGTCTGCGAGTTGGATTGTGACGACGAGAACCCGGCGATCCTCCCCGGAGCGCAAGTCTGCGGGGCGAACCCGGACGACGTGCTGTTGTGCGACGGCGGTGCCTGGTGGGCCACCTCCTGCGACGCCGGCTACACCTGCGCCAACCAACCCAACGGCACCGGCGTGTGCGTACCGGCGACACCGTAGCGAGGGATGGGAAGGACGGGCCCGTTGGGGCGAGGCCCGCGCTAGGCGCCCGGCGCCGGGCAGCGCCGCGACCAGCCCTCCCCGGGGGCGACCCCCGCGCGGGCGTCGGCCGGTGGGATCCATGGCCGGGGCAGCGGGCGCGGCTCACCACCCCGAGGCCTGGCACCTCCAACAGCACCAACGCCAACGCGCTGGCCCCTGCCAGCAAGAGCCCGATCTTCACCAGCGTGGCCCCGCGTCCCGCCCGCACGGTGTGGTGGGAGGGCCACCAACGGGCGCCCCTGGGCTGGGCTTCGCGCGACTCGGTACACTCCACCTCCTTTGGCGCCACCCTCGCCTCGGAAACAACCCGGGCCGCAACCGGCGCCGTGGGTGTGCTGCGTCGCGACCCCGTGGGACGAGCACGCCGCGCTCGTGACGCTCGGCGCCCGGGGCTAGCCCACGAAGCGGCCGGCGCCCCGCGATCGTGACCCGCCCCCGGGCCAACATCACGGCACGCCGCGGAACGCGCGGCAGGCGGGTGACCCTGCCCCCTACAAGAGCCCCAGCGTCGCCAGCAACTCCGCGTTTGCGATGGCGCCGCCGGCTGCGCCACGGATGGCGTTGTGCGCCAGGGCGTAGAACTTCACGGTGGTCACCTCGCAAGGCTCGATGCGGCCCACGGTGACGGCCATGCCCCCGCCCCGCATCGCGTCTTGCCGGGGGGTAGGCCGGTCGCGGCCCTCGACGAGGTGGATCAACGGCCGCGGCGAGGAGGGCAGGGGATGGGGCCCGGCAAAGCTGCGCATCGCCTCGGCGACGGCCTCGACGCCGGGGTTCTCGGACAGTCGGGCCTGGACGGCGACGAGGTGACCGTCGGCCACCGGCACGCGCACGCACCGCGCGGAGATTTTCATGTGGGGTGCGCCGAGGATCTTCCGGGGCTCGATCGCCACCTTCTCCTCCTCGTCTCCGGGGTGAGGGTGCACGTTGCCCAGCATGTCGTAGGCGCTCTCGCCCGGGTACCCGGCGCCGCTCACCGCCTGGTAGCTGGCACAGCACACTGCCTCCACGTTCCAACGACGGTGCAGCGGTGCCAGGGCGATCACCATCGCCTGGTGGGTGCAGTTGGGGTTGGCGACGATGTAGCCCTCGCGCCCGCGCACCCACTCGGCGTGCTCGGGGTTGACCTCGGGCACCAGGAGCGGCACGCCGGGGTCCATGCGGAAGGGGCTGGCGTTGGTCAGCACGCGGTGCCCGGCGTCGCGGAAGGCGGGCTCCAGGACGCGTGCCGCGCCGCTGTCGAGCGCGGAAAACACCACCCGCGAGCGAACCGACGGGGGATCGCAGGGGAGCACCACGCGGTCCCAGAGGGGGTTGTCGCCCTCGAGGCGCCACGCCGCGGCCTCGCCGTAGGGCTTGCCGACCGAACGCTCCGACGCGCAGAGCTCGGCCACCTCGAACAGGGGGTGGTCCCGGAGGAGTTGCACGAAGCGTTGTCCCACCATGCCGGTGGCGCCGAGGATCGCGACGGGGGTGCGCACGGGCTGGTCCTAACCCGGGGCCTACGGCCCCACGCTCCCCTTCACCTGTGTCAAGTTGTAACCGCCGGTCCAGGTCACGAGGCCGCCGCTCTCGCGCACGGCGTAGCCCGCGTCGCCGCCGTCGCCCGGCGAGCGGGAGCTGTCGTAGCCGGTGCCGCCGCCGCCACCGCCTCCCCAGCCTCCACCCGCGCCGCCTTGCCCCGCGCAGCACCCGGTGAACACCTCCACGCCCGCCGCGCCGCCGCTGCCGCCGCCGCCGTTACTGCCCGGGTTGCCCCAGGGTCCGCCGGTGCCCGGGGAGCCATCGTAGAGCGTGGGATCTCCGCCCGCGATGGTGCCTCAGCGGGTGGGGCCGTCGCCACCGTAGCCGCCGCTGCTGTCGGAGCCCCCGTCGCAGCCCAGGCCCCCGCCCGCGCCGCCCGCGCCGCCGGTGGGGTCGTCGCCCGCGCCGCCGCCGCCGCCGCCGCCGTAGATCACCCCGGCGCTGTTGTCGATGGTGGTGTCGACGGACAACTCGATAGCGTCGCCGCCGTCTTCGCCGGCCCCGCCGTAGCTGCAGGCGCCGTCGCCCCCGGCGCCGTGGACGGTGCCGAGGTTGACGATTTCTACCCGCGATCCCGACGGGATGGCCCCGGTGCTGAGCGCCGGCTCGGTGGGGTCGACCGAGGCCACGGTGACCCCCAACATCACCCAGAGCCGCACGTTCACCGTCCCCGTCGGGGCGCCGAGCTCGTCGTAGAGCGAGTAGTTGTCGGTGTCGGCGCTGATGTAGACGTCGAGCACGCAGTCGGTGTCGTCGCCGTCGGTGTCGCCGTCGCAGTCGTCGTCGAAGCCGTTGGTGCAGTCCTCGGTGGCGCCGGGGTTGACCGCCGTGACCGTGTCGTCGCAGTCGGTGGCGTCGGTGACTGTCCCCGCGGGCTGCGAGCAGGCCGAGGTCGCGACCGATGCGTCGCCGTAGCCGTCGCCGTCCGCGTCGGCGTACCAG
>CAYHRZ010000052.1:0-16760 GCA_964359125.1 uncultured Klebsiella sp.
CGGTGGCGCGGCGTCGCGACCTGGCTCGGCTTCGACGCTTCCGCCGCGTTCGTGAACTTGCTCCGCCGGGCGGGACCGACCGCCGGCGCGGCCGACCCCCACGCGATCCGCTGGGGCGTCGGGGAGATGCGTTCGCTGCACGCCGTGTGGCACGACCGGCTCGGGCGCAAGCGGCTGTCTCACGCTCGCCGGGTGGACCCGAGTGTCGCGGCGTTTTTGCACGTGGCCCTACGCAACGGGGTGCTGGACCAGGTCCACCCGGAGCTGGTCGACTGTGCCTATGGCGAGGGCATCTACGGCGGATCGGCGGGGCAGTTGTCGACCACGGTCGAGGCCTGGCGGGCCATGCACCCCAGTCGTCCCCTCCCCTCCTGGCGCAGCATCGAGGCGATGGAGGCCACGCTCGTGCGCCTGGGCGACGACTTCCGCCGCGGCCAGGACGGCGAGGCGACCCTCCCCTTCCCGCCGCCGCCCCTGCCGGGCAACGAGCACGTCACCCCGCTCGACAGCGCCGGCGCGCTCGAGGAGGAGGGTCGCGAGATGGGTCACTGCATGGGCAACGGGGGCTGGGAGCTCGAGTCGCGACACGCCATCGGCTACGGGTACCGGGTGGTGGCGGGCGGGGAGCGCGCCAGCCTCTGGATCCGCCGCGCCCCCGACGCCCCCCTTGGCTTTTGCGTGAACCAGCTCCGCGGGCCGAACAACCGCACCCCGAGCGCCGAGTTGTTCCGCGCGGTGGCCCTGTGGATGCAGTCGCTGGGCGAGGGCCCGCCGCTGTTGCCCCCCTGGTCCGAGCCCGCGCGCCCGCTCGCCCGGTTCACGCTCCCGCCCTGGGCGGCGGGCGACGACGACATCCCGTTCTAGACGGGCGGGACGGCGCTCCGCCCGGTCGCGACCTCGGTCGCCAGTCCGAGGGCACGGCGGGCCCGGCGAGCGGCGTCTTTGATGCCCCTCAGCCGCGGGGGCGGCGCGTCACGCTCCGGCTCCACCCGGGTGATGCCGGGGTCGTTCCACTCGAACAAGGCGGCCGTCCGGCCGGCGTCCCCCGGGCGCACCCACGCGAAGCACTTGCGACCGAACGGTACCGTGCACTCCACGTCTCGGTAGGCCGGCGACCAGGTGCCGGTGTTGAGCAGCTCGCAGTGTTCGAGCAGCGTGTGGTGCTCCCGGTGCGTGTGACCGATGACCACGCGACCGGCGCGGGCCACCTGCACCGCGATGGGCAGGCGGTCGCGGAGGACCACCTCGGTGCTGTCGACGTCGCTGACGACCCCACGGGCGTAGAAGGCGAACGGGGGCAACAACAGGAGGAAGACCACGCCCGCCCACCACGGCGAGATCGGCGAGAAGACGTTGTACACGGTGATGAACTGGAAGCTGGCGTAGACCAGGAGCGCGAGGAGCGCAGCGCGGTCCAGCCAGAGCTCGCGCACGATCTTCCACGGGCTGAACACCGCCGGGTGCACGTGGAGGCTGCGCAGGGCCCACACCATGCCCGGGGTCGCGTTGCCGCGGGCGGCGATGCCCTCCACGCGGGCCTCAAGCGAGAGGGGGTCGCGCAGCGCTGGGAGGAACCCCTCCCGCAGCGTGACCACCAGCGTGACCACCGCGCCCCAGAACCACGTCCAGGCCAGGCCCGGCTGCATGCGAGCCATGTACTTCAGGAAGAACCGTGTGTACTGCCTGAGCGACATGATGAAGCTGCTCTCCACGTGGGGGTTGAACAGGCCCATGCCGTTGAGCATGTAGCGCTCGGCGAGGTTGCCGAAGGGCACGCGGACGCGCTCGACGCCGCGCCAGAGGGTGGTGGGGTGCACGGGGTCGGCGCAGAGGCAGTAGCTGTCGAACTGGTTGCCGTGCTCGATGTGGGTGTCGCCGTTGCTGATGTAGAACCACTCGCACACTCGGAAGGCGCCGGCGTGCTCCGGCGGGAGGTCCAGCGCGGCGCGCAGGTCGGCCTGGACGCCGGGCCAGTGGAGCTCGATGTCGTGGTTGCCGATCACCAGGACCACCCGGTGCCCGGCGAGGATCCAGTCCCGTAGCGCCTGGATGAACACCGGGTGGTCGTCGAGGATGCGGCGGAACTTGAAGCGGGACTTCGACGCCTCGGCCTCGAGCCCCCGCTGCCGCTCCAGCCAACTCACCGGGAACGGGGGGTCGTCGGGGATCGCCATCACGCTGTCGAAGTCGAAGACGTCGCCGTTGAGCACCAGTTCCGCGTCGGGCTGCACCTCGCCCCGCAGGAACGCCAGGAAGCGCGCGAAGCTGGCGTCGATGAACAGGTCGCGCTGCTTGTAGCGCTTCCAGAGGGGGCGCCCCGGCTCCCGCGGCTGGGCGTCGGTGACGTGCAAGTCGCTCACGACGATGGTGTGGGCGGCGCGGGAGAAACGGTCGGGCACGGCGAGCGGGTCTAGCCCGGCGAGTGGGGCCGGCGTGGTCGGCGGGAGCACCGACGAGGCGCGTGGGTCAGACAGGGCGGCGGGAGCGAGTCGCGTGGCGAAACACGCCCAGGGCCCCGGCCGCCGGCAGGACCCCGGGGAGGGCTCGCGCCTGGGGGCGGTCCTGACGGAGGGAGCGCCGGATCGCCGACAGGACCCCGGGGAGGGCTCGCGCCTGGGGGCGGTTCTGACGGCGGGAGCGCCGGATCGCCGACAAATCCCCGGGGAGGGCTCCCGCCTGGGGGCGGTTCTGATGGTGGTGTCGCGACAGGAATCGCGCCTGTCCCCCGGCGCGGCCCAGGTCAATCCCACCGGGACGGCTCCATCGTCCTCGCGATGAGTCGCCCCCTCACCTGCCACGAGCGTCGCGTGGTACGCTCTGCCTCCCGGGGAACCCGCCGATGACGCCCTTCGTCGCCGTCACCGACCAGCGCTGGTTCGACTACTTGTCCACGCAGGCGCGCGGCGGCGTGGTCGACGAGGTGAACTTCTGGCAGCCCCGGGCGTTGCAACCGATGCGGCGGATGTCGCCGGGCACGCCGGTCTTCTTCAAGCTCAAGTCCCCCGCCAACTGCATCGCCGGCTACGGGTTCTTCGCGAGCTTCCACCGGATGCCCGTCGCCGACGCCTGGTCGGTGTTCGGGTGGAAGAACGGCGACGAGTCGCCGACGAGCTTCCTGGGCCGGATCGGGGGCTACCGCGGCGAGGACCTGTCACGGAGCGAGAACGCCGCTGGCCTGTTCGGCTGCAACCTCCTGCGCGACGCCCACTTCTGGCCCGAGTCGCGGTGGATCCCCTTCGGGGAGGCCCAGGGCTGGCATCGGAACATTGTCCAGGGCCGCGACGAGACCGACCCCGCGCGCGTGGCGCTGTTGTTGTCCCGGATCGCGGGGGACGCGGCCGCCGTCCCCGCGGAGTTGGCGCCGCGGTTCCAACTGGTCGCCACCGACGGGCGAAGGTTCGACGATCGACCCGTGGGCCTACGCGAGGGGCAGGGCGTGTTCCGCGTCCGCACGCTGGAGGCCTACGACCGCCGCTGCGCCATCTCCGGCGAGCGCACGGAGCCCGTGCTCGACGCCGCGCACATCCAGCCCTACCTCGGGCCTGCCTCCAACCACGTGCAGAACGGCATCGCGCTCACCAAGGAGTGGCACGCGCTGTACGACGCCGGGCTGGTCGCCATCACGCCCGACTACCGGGTGCGCGTCTCGCGACTGATCCGCGACCGCTGGAGCAACGGCCGCCGCTACTACGAGCGCGACGGCGAGCCGATCACGGAGCCGCGCGAGCCCGCCAACCGGCCGAGCCCCGAGGCGCTGGCGTGGCACCTGGACCGGGTGTTCAAGGCGGGGTGAGGGTGGGGGCGTTTGCAGAAACTGCGGGGGCCGCGATCAGATTCCCCTTCCCAGCAGCTGGAACGCTGCTCCCGGGCCGCCGCCGCCGGGCGCGTTGTACGTGCCGACGAGGATGTCGGAATAGCCGTCGTGATCGATGTCCCCTCCGCGACCCACGTGGGTCGCCACTCGCACAACAGCGCGGCGGCGACGGGTCACGCCCGTGGTCACAAACGCAAAACCCGGGTTCCCGCTCTCCGCGAAAACCCGGGTTCAACTTTGGTTGCGGGGACAGGATTTGAACCTGTGACCTTCGGGTTATGAGCCCGACGAGCTACCTGGCTGCTCCACCCCGCGACAGGGTCCCCCCTTCTAACCGCGCCCCGTCCGGCGTCAAGGCGAGTCGGTGTTCGCGCACGCCCGGCGAGCCGCCCAAGCCGCGGGAGTTACTTCCTCCCCGCCATCCGCCGCTTCTTCCGCGTGCGACGCTCGATCCACTTCGGGTCCGCCTTGGCGAAACCCTCGGTGCCCTTGCGGACGCGCTGCCCGGCCGCCGCCGCGGGCGTGCCCTCGGCGATCTCGCGCAGGCGCGCCACCTCGTCGCCGCTCAGGGCGCGGAACTGCCCGCGCTCGAGGCCTCGGATCGAGATGGTCGCGAAGGACTGCCGAACGAGCTTGGCCACCGGGTGACCGACCGCCGCGAACAGCCGCCGGACCAGCCGGTTCTTCCCCTCGGTGACGGTGATCTCCACCCATGCGTTTTCTTTCTCGGTGGCCTTGATCACGCGCACCTTGCAGGGCGCGGTCTTGCCGTCATCCAGCTGGATGCCCGCTTCCATCCGGGCGATCGTGCGGTCGCTGGGGGTGCGGTACACCTTGGCGAGGTACCGCTTCGGCACGCCGCTCGACGGGTGGGTCAGCCGGTGCGCCAGGTCGCCGTCGTTGGTGAGGATCAACGCGCCCTCGGTGTTGATGTCGAGCCGCCCGACGGCCTCCACGCGCTCGTTCAACTCGGGCATCAACTCGAGCACCGACTGCCGCTTGCCGGGGTCGTTGCGGCTCACGATGTAGCCCCGCGGCTTGTGGAGCAGGTAGTACACGAGCCTGGGGACCGCCGGGATCGGGCGACCGTCCACCCGGATCGTCGAGTCGTCGGGGCTGACGGGGTGCCCGGGGTGGGACACCACCTCCCCGCCCACGGTCACCCGACCGGCCGCGATCATCTCCTCGGCCTCGCGCCTGCTCGCCACGCCACGCGCCGCCATCACCTTGGCCAAGCGCTCGGTACCATCGGTGTTCACTGGGATCTCCTGCCGCCGTCTCACGACGTGGGCGACCGGCGGCTAACACGCCGTCGCGATCTCGCTCAGAACTCCAGCCCCTGGGTGTTGCAGGTCTGCTCGCAGGCCTGCTCGCCGCCGGAGTAGTTGTCGGTCCGCCCGTAGGCGTAGTCGCACGCGTCGGTCACGCCCAGCGGTGCGAGGAACGTCGACGAGTACCACCCCGTGCAGGTCTCGCAGTCCGTGCCCTCGGGCGCGGCGGAGCACGCCTCCGCGTAGCGCTCTTCGTCGAGGTTGCCCTCGGCATCGACCCCCGAGAGCCCCTCGCGATCCACCGACTCGCTCGCGTTGTCGAGCATGTCGCCGTAGGCCACGCCCAGGTCGTCGCAGTACTTCTGGCAGGGCGTGGCAAACAGGGAGCAGCCCACGAACAGGATCAGCATGCCGCAACTATAGCAAGGCATGCCGAAGTGGGACGCCAGCGCGCGCCGCGCACCCCGTCCTGGCGCCGCTCGCGCACCGCGCCGGCGGCCTCGTCCAGTGGCTCGCTGGGCGTCCACGCAACGAGGCCGCGGACGCCATGGACCCAGCGACAACCGCCCCCGAGACCGGGTTGACTCCAGGGGCGCGTGGCCACCATCGCGCCACGCGCCCGCCCGGGAGGCCGGCCTGCCCTACCGGTTCGCCGGCTTGCCGCCGCACATGTCTTCCACCATCTCCTCGGCGAAGGTGGCACTGCCACCCTCCCACTGCGCCGAGAACGCCGTGATCGTCGCCTCCAGCGCATCGACGAAGGCCTCGTCGTCGCAGGCGCCGCTCTCGTTGACGATCTTCGCGTTGCCCTTGCTGTCGCGGTTGAGGTCGAAGCGCATGTACGACGTGTTGTTGCTGGTGTCGCTCTCCTCGTACAGGGGGTCGCCGGCGAGGGCGCCGCCGTTGACGCTGCTCACGAGCACGTAGCTCCCCGCCGGGATGCCGGTGATGTCGATCTCCTGCCCGTCGGTGGCCTGGTGGTACTGGTCCACCCAGCCCGGCGTGATGCCCTGCATGCCCGAGGCACACTCGAAGAAGTTGCGCGTCTCGTCCGAACTGGCGGTGTTGTCGGCCAGCTTGTACCAGTCGATGAGGCAGAAGGTGTACTTCACGCCCGTGGTGGGGCTGCCCGACGCGGTGGTGGCGGGATCGCAGTTCGCGCCGTCGGCCGCGAAGTCGGCGGCCGCGCACAGCTTGAACTCGCCGATGTTGTCGACGTGCCAGTGGTTGTGCGTCTCGTGGAAGTCGAAGCTGCCCTTCTGGCAACGGTGCCGGTAGGTGTCCTCCGGGGCCGGGATGGTGTAGCCGTCCGCCAGCAGGACCCGGTCGGCGAAGTGCTCGGGACCGGTGATCACCTGCCAGGCGCCCTGGCAGGAAACCGTGGACTCGGCGCCGGGGAACTCGGGCTCGAGCCACCAGGGGCCGAGGCCCACGTTGGCGATGCCGTTGGAGAAGCGGAGCATCTCGTCCTGCTGGGAGTTCTGGATCTGCAGGTGCTTGGGCACCACGGTCATCAGGTCCGGGAGGAGCACGTCGTCGTCGAGCACGCACTCGGGGATGGCGTCGAGGTCGGTGTCACAGGTCTCGTTGCCGGTGCCGTCGTCGGCGAGGGCGGGGGCGACAAGGGACACAAACAACACGGGAAACAGAATCACGGGCACTCCGGGGGGGGCCCGATTCTCTCACGGCGCGTGGCGCCCGCCGGTCGCCCGACCGACCCGGATCGCGATCCCGTAGTCCGCATCGCAGGCTCGCCGCATAATGTCACCAAACCCCGAGTTGCCCGCGGGCCGCCTCTCGCGGCAGGCGTAGGCGCGCACCGAAGGGCCCAGGACGGCGGCCCGGTGCTACCCGGCGGCGTCGCACGCCGGGTCCGGGAACACCCCGGCCGTCGAGCAACCACCCGCGCGGCAGGAGCCCGACCGGGCGTCCGCCACCCACCAGGATCCCGCGGCCCCGTGGCCTCAGCGCGCCGCCCCTGCAGCCCCCCTCCTCCCCGGAGACCCGCTGCCGGCCACCCCCTGCGGGCGTGCGTCCCGCCACCCCGTGACCCAGCACCACGGCGCCTACCCCCCCCGGGGACGGGGCCCACGCCGCGGGCCCGTGCCGGCGGCGCGCTCTCGTCGACGTTCCACGACGCCCGGCTGGGCGCCTACGGCCACCGCCCGGCCCGCCAGGGCTGGGCGCCTACTCGTCGGCGAACCGGAAGGGCACCACGGGGGCCGCCCCGGCGTCGTCGTTGGCCAGCGGCGCGAGATCCCGGAGGGTGGGCAGGTCCGCCAGGCCGCGCAGGCCAAACACCTCCAGGAAGGCGGGCGTGGTGCCGTACAACATGGGCCGCCCGGGCTCGTCGCTCCGCCCCGCCATCTTCACGAGGCCCCGGTCCAGCAACGAGCGGATGATCCCGCCGGCGTCGACCCCGCGCACGTCGTCGACCTCCCCCTTGCTCACCGGCTGGCGGAAGGCGATGACCGCCAGGGTCTCAAGCGCGGGCCGCGACAGGCGGAAGGGCTTGCCGCCGCGGATCGCCGCCACCCAGCGGGCGAGGCGCGCGTCGGTACGCAGCTGGTAGCCTTGCCCCACTTCCACCAGCCGCAACGCCGAGCCGCTGCGAAGGTAGCGCTCGCGGAGCAGCTCGACCGACTCGAAAACCTCGCTCGTCGCGACCCCAAGGGCCGTGGCGAGTTCGACCGGCGTGCGCGGCTCCGGCGAGGCAAACAGGCACGCCTCCACGGCGAGCACCAGCAGTTCCGGGGGACAGGGGCCCTCCGGTTCCGACACGCCCTCGGCGGGGAGCTCCGCCTCGACCGGCGCGGGGCTGGGAAAGTCGATGACGTTCTCGCTGTCGTCGTCCATGGGCTACTCCCGGGGAAGGTCGTCGTGCTCGTGCGCGGCGAGGTGGCTGAGGTCGGCTTCGGTGGACTTCACGCGCCCCACCAGGGCGACCGCGCCGAGGTGGATGCGTTGCGCGATGTCGAGTAGCTGCAGCCTCGCCCCCTCCAGGGCGGCGAGGAAGGTGACTACGCGACCGCGGCGGGTGGGCAACTCGCACCACAACTCGCTGAGCGTGTGCTCGGCGCCGTCGTCGAGTCGCGACAACACGAACCGGACCCGCTCCGCCATCGTGTAGGTCTCGAACGCCACGTGGTGCGTCGGCGGCGGCGCCGCGCGGCGCTCCAACAAGCCGTAGAAGAGGCGGGCCAGGCCCAGGGCGTCGGTGGTGGGGTCCACCGGCTCCTCGTCGGGCGCCAGCGGGGCCGCCGGGCGCGCGAACACCTCCCGGTCGAGCAGTTGCAGGCGACCCATGCGCTCCGCCACGTCGCGGAAACGCTCGTACTCCAAGAGGCGCCGCTCGAGCGCCTCCTTCGGGTCCACCTCGTCGTCGTCGGCGACCCCCACTTGCGGCAACTTCGGCAGCAACTCGCGCGCCTTCATCAGGCACAAGGTGGAGGCCATGGCGAGGTAGTCGCCGGCCCGGTCCACGTCGATCTCGTCGAGGTTGCCGAGGTGGGCGAGGTAGGCGTCGCAGATTCGCGCCACCGGGATCTCCCGCAGCGCCACGCCTTCCTTGCGCACCAGGAACAGCAGCAGGTCCAGCGGCCCGTCGTAGATCGGCACCTGGACCGGTGGCTCGGCCCGGCGGGCAAAAGGGACGGCAGGCGTGGGCGCCAGGGCGACGCGCTCGGCGAGCATCGGGTGGTGGTTCCGGGGGACGGAGGCGGGACGAGAGGGGGGACGCAGCGGGTCGTGTGAGGCACGACCGGGGAGGCGTTCGTTCTACCGCTTCCCGCGCGCCTTGACAAGCACCGCGGCGAGGTTTATGCGCGCGGCCCTTCGGAGACTTCCCGTGGCAGACAACAAAGACCAGAAGCAGCGCGTGCGCACCCCCAAAGAGGTGAAGCGCAACCGCCAGAGCCAACAGGCCAACGCGCGCAACCGGGCCGACCGCAGCCGCGGCCGCAACGCGGTGAAGGCGATCCGCGCGACCCTGGCCACGGGCGACGCCGCCGCGGCGGAGAAGGAGCTCTCGAGCACGATGTCCACGCTGCAGAAGCTGGCGCAGAAGGGCATCCTGCACAAGCGCACCGCCGCCCGGAAGATCTCCCGCCTCGCCAAGGCGATCGCGGCCGCCAAGAAGTAGCGGCGCGAGGTCAGCTGGCCCCGCCCCCGGCGGGCGAGCTACCGGCCGGCCAGTCGCATCACGAAGGCCTCGAACACGCGCCGGTCGCCGGCGCGCGAAGAGTTCATCCGGCGGCTGGCCACCGCCAGCTCCTCCAGCCACGCGCTGGGGGAGACGGGCCGGGCTTCGACCGCCGCCCGCACGGCCCGCAACTTGAACGCGGGCACCCGGATCCCGGCTTCCTTGTCGGAGATCTTCCTGCGCGCGGCGTCCTGGACGAGGAGAACCTGCCGTAGCTGCCAGGCCACGCTGGCCTGCAACCGGTGGGAGGGCTCGCCGTCCTCCAGCAGGCGGTGCATCTCGGCCAGCGCGGTGTCGGCGTCGCGGGCGACGATGGCGTCGGTGAGCTTCCACACGTCGGCCTCCGCGGTCGACGCGCACACCGACTCGACCACCTCGGGCGTGATCTCCCCGCCCTCGCCCACGAAGCCGGCACAGCGCTCGACGTTGCCCGCCAGCGTGTCGAGGTCGTCGCCCCCGAGTTCCCGCAACTTCTGCCCCGCGGCGGCCGAGACCCGCACCCCCCAGGGCTCCGCGCGGGCGCGCGCGAAGGACAAGAGGTCCACGCCCTCGCCGTCGAATTTCTCCACGTACCCGCTCTTCTTCGCCGCGTTGACGATGCGCACCCCGCGGTCCACGCCGCCGACGGCCGCGGGCATGCGCTGGCCGCTGACCAACAGGACGGTGCCCTCGACCGGGGCCGCGACGTAGGCGAGGAGCGCGTCGAGCAGCGCCACGTTGGCATCCTGGACCTGGCGCACCTCCACCAGCCGGCGCGGCGCCATCACCGGCACCTGCCGGGCGGCGTCGACGAACCCGAGGGCTCCTTCTTCCCCCGCCACGAAGATGCCGTGGTTAAAGGCAGACATCGGCCCCGACACGAGCGCGCCGCGCACCAGCGCTGTGGCCTCGCTGAGCAGCACCCCCTGGTCCCCCAGGCACACGTACACCGGGGCGGGGTTGGACAGGGACCGGCGGAGGGCGTCCACCTCGCCTCCTATTGCGGCTCGCCGTACAACAACCACGTCACCCCGTCTGCGGCCGCGCGCTCCGCCAGCGCCGCGAACGCCGCCGCCCGCGCCTGGCGCGCCAGGGCCGCGTCCGCCGGGCCCGGGACCTGGCTGCTCGCCACCGCCACCCGCGATCGCCCGCCGCTCGCCAGTCGCAAGCGCAACTCGGCCGTGTAGACCACCACGTCGCCTTCCCGTCGGGCGGGGCTCCAGGAGGCCCGCTCCACCACGACCGACAGCGCCTCGCTCCCCGAGGCCCCGCGCGCCGCGAGCGCCCCCTCGATCGCCGCGCGCACGCGCGTGTCGACATCGGGCTCCGCGACCGGCGCGTCTACCCGAACAACGGCGTACCCCCGCGAGGGCGGCAGCCCCAGGTGCACCGTGCAGCCGAGGAGAAGCGGCAGGAACATTGACAACACCCCCTTCCTCGACGACGATCCGCTCGCCGTCCTTACCCCGGAGTGCCCATGCTCGCCCTGTTGTTCCTCGCCACCGCCCTCGCCCAGGACACCGAGGAGCCCGCCGGCGACGGCGCCTCCGGCGGCGACGGCGAGCCCACGGGCACGCCCGGGACCGGAGGCCCGTCCACCGGCGGCGGCGCCCCTGCCCCCGAGGGCACCACCGCCCCGGTCGAGCCGAAGAAGCGAGACTTCCTGATGGAAGTGGGCTTCCGCGGCCGCTACATGACCGTCCCAGAGGGGCTCCTGGGCCTCTGGGCGGAGGCCCACGAGGACGACGCCTACCCGCAGCGCCCCACGGTCAACGCCTACACCCTGGGCCTGGAGTTCATCGTGCGCGACCGCACCGCGAACGGCATCTTCTACCTCGAGTTCTTCAAGCCGATGATCGAGGACGGCTACTGGGACGACATCGACCACGGCTCCCCGGACCCCCTCGACGGGAGCTGGATCCAGTTCAGCGACGAGTTCAGTTTCGTCAACCTCGGGGCCAACTACGCCTACGAGCTGCACGCCACCAACTGGCTGTCCTTCATGTTCGGGGCGGGCCTGGGCGCGGGCTTCAAGATCGGCACCGTCAAGGAGTGGCAGCCGGGCGAGGACCCCACCAACCCCGAGGGGAACAACGACAACTACGACGTGGACTGCGGCTCCGACGCGGCCGCCTACGACCGGGCCGACCCCGACAAGTACAACTGCCACGCCGACGCGGAGTTGTTCGAGGACGTGCCGGTGATCCCGCTGGTCGACATCAACATCGGCGTGCGCTTCAACATCAACAACCGGGCCTCCATCCGGCTGGAGGGTGGGTTCCACGACATGTTCTACGGCGGCGGCGCCATCGGCGTGGTGTTCTAGTCGCCATCGCCTTGCGCGGCGCTGGCCCAATGGTTAGCCGCCGGGTTCCTATCGGAGAGTCTGCTTGGTCCTGGTCACCGTCCGCGAGAACGAGCCTTTCGAGAAGGCCCTCCGCCGGTTCCGCCGCAAGGTGGAGCGCGAGGGCATCCGCAAAGACATCAAGAAAAACAGCTTCTACCTCAAGCCGGGCGAGAAGCGCCGCTTGAAGCAGCGCTTGGCCGAGAAGCGTCGCCGGAAGGCCGCGCGCCGCGCGATGCGGAAGATGCCGCCGAAGGCCCCGCCCGCGGGCGGCGGCAACACGCCCGCCGCGACTTAGCCTCGCCCCAGCCACACCCCGGCGACCTAGCCGTCGCCGGGTGTCACCCGCGCCGCCGACAAGGCGGCGTTTTCCGTTTTCCACACCGGGTCCGGCGGCGCGGCGTCGAGGCTACCGGCCAGGTCCGGGAACAGGCGCTCCGCCTCCACCACGAAGAACAACTGCCCGGGGGCCAGCGCGACGGCCTCCACCAGCAGCGCCCGCGCGGCGAGCAGGTCTCCTCCGGACATGCTCAGCGCCGTCCCCTCGGCCCAGCGCCGTAGCGCCGGCGCCGCGTCGCCGAGCGCCGCCGCGCGCTCCACCAGGGGCGGCACGTCGGCGAGGTCGAGCAGGGCGCCGTCGCCCCGGGCGCGCACCAGCATCACGGTGTGCGCCGCGGCGTAGACGAGGCAGGCGCCGTCGCGGCGCCGGATGCCCGCGAGCACACCGGCGTCGAGTTCGTCGCCCCGGTCCAGCACCGCCGCGCCCAGCAGCGCGTCGCGCAGGAGGCAACGCATCGCCTGCTCGCGCCCGGCCTCGTGCCACTGCCGCGCGCTGGCGGGATCGACCATCGCCCGCGACCACGCCGTACCGGCCAGCCGCCCCCACACCTCGGGCTCCCCCGGCCACCGAGCCAGGAGCGAGGTGTAGGCCATCTCGGCGGCCTCGATGCCGGTCGTGGCGCGCCCTTCCCACTGGCGGTCGGCTGCCTGCAATGCCTGTACCATCGGGTCGCGACGGCGATCCTGCTTAGGTGCGCAGGCCAGCAGCACGAGGGCGAGCAACGCGAGGGGCTGCACCTAGCGGTCGGCGTACGCCGCCTCGTCGAGCCTCTCCCAGCCGTCTCGGGAGTAGCCGCAGGCATCCTTCTCGCGGGCCTTGATGAGCGGGATCTGCTTGTGGTCGATGACGTCGGTGGGGTACACCGCCGGGAGGGTGTAGGCTTCGTCCAACCACTTCCGTCCCTCGGCCTTGGCTGCCTCGTCGTCGTGCTTGTAGCCCTTGCACAAGAGCGCCACGCCGAGCTCCTTGAGCCCCTCGAGCCGCTTGGGGTCGTCGGCCACCATCAACCGGAAGTACCCCACGGACTTGTCGATGTCGCCCCGGGTGCCCGCGATCCACTCCATGGCCTTCCAGTCCGGGCAGAGGCGGTAGAACTGCCCGAGCGCGTTCCAGGCGTCGCCGGGGAACGAGGAGATGCCGTTGTCCATCCGGTACACGGTCTTGGTCTCTAACGACCGCAGCCACAGCCGCTCGATGTCGTCCGCCGTCGAGAGCTGCGAGAGGATGCCCTTCGACGTCGCGATCCGCCCCATGGCCACGCCCTCCCAGAGGTAGCCGAAGCCCTCCTCCGGCGCCAGGGCCTTCGCCCGCTGCGAGAGGCCGCGCACCCGGGTGTAGATCGGCAGGCGCTGGCTGTCCGGCACGCTCTGCGCGAGCACCTCGCCCTTCTCGTAGAGCGCCCTGGCCAGCCGCCAGAGGGCGTCCGGGTCGTCCGGGCTGGCGGCCAAGTAGTCCTCGAGCACCCGGATCGTGCCGTCGAGGTCCCCCAGGTTGGCGAGACGCTCCGACTCCTCGACCGCCGGCGCGAGCGCCAGCGCGTAAGAAACGCAAAAGATGCTAATCACGTGGAAGTCTCCCGCGCCGCCGATATCACGCCGGACAACGGTGCAAAGCCCCCGCCGGCGCCACGGATAGGATAGGCCTACCGGCTGCCCCGGTGGTGGAACGGCAGACACGGGGGACTTAAAATCCCCTTCCCGCGAGGGAGTGCGGGTTCAAGCCCCGCCCGGGGCACCACCCCCCGCCGGTTTGACACGGCATCGCTCAGCGCTCTACCATCCTCCCAGGAAGCCTAAGGAATGGGCAAGGTCATCGGCATCGACCTCGGCACGACCAACTCGGTCGTGGCCTACATGGACCGGCGCGAGCCGCGGGTCATCATCAACGAAGAAGGCGGTCGCGTCACGCCCTCGGTCGTGGGCTTCTCGAAGGCCAACGAGCGGTTCGTCGGCGACATCGCCAAGCGGCAGTTGCTGATCAACCCCGACGCCACGATCCACTCGGTGAAGCGCTTCATGGGGAAGCGCTACAAGGAGGCCGGTCGCGACATTCCCCTCGTGAACTACGAGACGGCCGAGAACAAGAACGGCGACGTCGCGATCAGGGTGGCGGGCCGCCTCTACAGCCCGGCCGAGATCAGCGCGATGATCCTCCAGAAGCTGAAGCGAAGTGCAGAAGACTTCCTCGGCGAGCCGGTCACCGAGGCGATCATCACCGTCCCGGCGCACTTCAACGACCGGCAGCGCCAGGCCACCAAGGACGCCGGCACCATCGCCGGCCTCAACGTGCTGCGCATCATCAACGAGCCGACGGCGGCCGCCCTCGCCTACCTGCACGATCGTCGTAAGAACGCGACCATTGCCGTTTACGATTTTGGTGGTGGAACCTTCGACATCAGCCTCGTCAACATCGACCGCGACGTCGGCGAGGTGCGGGCGACCCGCGGCAACAACGCCCTCGGCGGCGGCGACATCGACCGGGTGGTCGTCGACTGGCTGATCGAGCAGTTCAAGAACGAGCACGGCATCGACGTGTCGGGCGACAAGATCGTCCGGCAGCGGCTCCGGGACGCCGCGGAGCGCGCAAAAATCGAGTTGTCCACGGCCACGGAGACGGAGATCCATCTCCCCTTCCTCACCGCCGATGCCTCGGGCCCGCGCCACCTCCAGGTCAGCCTCACCCGGGCGAACTTCGAGAACATGGCGGTGACCCTGTTCGAGCAGACGGTCGACGAGTGCCGCAAGGTCCTCGCCGAGAGCGAGCTCTCCACCGAGGATATCGACGAGGTGGTGATGGTCGGGGGATCGTCTCGCATCCCCCGCGTCAAGGAGATGGTCAAGGAGTTCTTCAAGCGCCCGTTGAACCACGCCTTCAACCCCGACGAGGTGGTGGCGATCGGGGCAGCCATCCAGGCCGGCGTGCTCGAGGGCGAGGTGAAGAGCGTCACCCTGCTCGACGTCACGAACCTGTCGCTGGGCATCGAGGTCGAGGGTCGCCGCTTCGCGAAGCTGATTCCCAAGAACACCACCATCCCCGCCCAGAAGATCCAACTCGTCAGCACGGTCATCGACAACCAACGCGCGGTCAAGATTCACGTGCTCCAGGGCGAGAGCGGCGTGGCGAGCGAGAACGTGTCGCTCGGGGAGTTCGAGTTGGTGGGCCTCGAACCGGCACCCCGTGGGGCACCGCGCATCGAGGTGAAGTTCGCGATCGACGCCAGCGGCATCGTCAACGTCAGTGCACGCGACGGCCGAGGCGTGCAGAACGCCATCACCATCCGGGCGCCCACGGGCATGTCGAAGATGGAGATCGAGGAGGCAAAGAGCGAGGCCAGCGTCCACGAGACGCGACGCGACGCGGCGGCGGAGGCGAAAGACACGCGGTTCAACATCGAGAAGCAGATCGTGGCCCTCGAAACCTTCATCCGCGAGAACAAGGCGGTGATGCACAAGAAGGACCTGGCCGAGGCGGAGCAGGCGCTCAAGCGCGGGCGGATGGCGCTGGCCAAGAGCACCGACAAGGCCAACGGCGACGACACGCTCAACTACCTGCGACGTTTTTCCGCACACCTCGGCGAAAAACTCGGGGTCACGATCGTCTCGAGCTAGCCGGCCGCCGAGGCGCGCACGATGGCGGCCACCCGGCCCACCACGCCCGGCGGTCCTACCCGTTCCCGTAGCTCCGCGGTCGGCGGCTCCGCCGCTTCCGCCAGCGCCACGGCCAGCCCGGCGGCGTCGAAGTGCTGCACGAACTCCCGGTACACCTCGCGGTCGGCGAGCAGGTTCGGCAGGGCCAGGAAGCGGATCCCCCGCACCAACAGGCGGCCGACGGCGTACGTGAGCGGGTGGACGCGGTGCGCGACCACGGCGGGGACGCCGTTCACCGCCAGTTCCAGGGTGACGGTCCCCGACTTCGTCAGCGCCCGCTCGCAGCGCGACATGGCCTCCGCCGGGGTCACGACGTGCACCCGGGGGTCCCCGGGCAGGCGGGCACGGAGCGCGGGCGTGGCTTGTGCGACCAGCACCGTGCGGTAGCCCCGGGTGGCGGCCAGGAACACGTCGAGGTGTCGCGACAGTTCACTTTCCCTGGACCCCGGGAAGACGGCCACCACGCCCGCCGCCAGGCGCCGCTCCACGCGGCTATCCACCGCCGGGTGCCCCACGAACTGCGCGTCGAGGCCGGTGCCCGCGTAGAGCGCAGGCTCGAAGTCAAACAGGCAGAGCAGGGTGTCGTAGGCTGCCGCCACCGCGTACTTGCGACCCGGCCGCCAGGCCCACAACTGCGGCGACACCCACCCCAGCGTCCGCAGGCCCAGCGCCCGCGCTCGCCGGGCTACCGGCAGGTGGAAGTCGGGGGCGTCGACACAGACGAGCAGGTCCGGGCGAGCCGAGAGCGAGGCCTCCAGCGCCGCCCGTTGACGGCGGATCGCGCCGAGGTGGCGTAGCACCTCCCACAGTCCCATCGCCGGCGGGGCAAGCGTCGCCACCGGGTCCAGCCCGGCCGCCACCGCCGCCGGCCCGCCCAGGCCCCGCGCGCGCACTTGCCCTCCGGACGCAAGTGCCGAGAGCAACTCCGCCGCGAGGCGATCGGCACTCGGCTCGATGGCGCTCAGGCCGAGGCGCACCGCACCCGCTCGGCCACCCGCAGGGTCCAGAGCGCCTGGTCGACCGTGGCGAGTTCTCCGGCGCCGAGCGCCGAGCAACCCCCCTCCACCCACCGCACGAACGCAGCCGTCTGCGCCCCGAGGGCGTCGTCGTCGGCCACGGCGAGCGCGGCCTCCTGGAGGTCCGACCCGACCACGCGGCCGGCCT